>CACIXL010000001.1 GCA_902590625.1 uncultured Pelagibacteraceae bacterium
ACTTTTCTTTGACCCATAACTTCTAAACATGATCTTTTGACACCATCCATGGCAATTTTAATATCATGTTTTTTTGCTTCATTAGGAGTCAAAAATTTTGTTTTTAAGAAATTATTTAGTGAGAAAATATTTTTTTTCTTTTCTGAGAATATTTTTTTTCTTTCAAATCCTATTAAGTCTAAATTTATACCAAGATCTGTTAATCTCTGATCTGCATTATCAGCTCTTAAAGTTAATCTGTATTCTGCTCTAGAGGTAAACATACGATAAGGTTCAGTAACACCTTTTGTTATTAAGTCATCAATCATTACTCCAATGTAAGAAGTTGACCTATCTAACACAAATTCAGATTTATTTTTGATTTTTAAAGCAGCATTAATTCCAGCTATCAAACCTTGAGCAGCTGCCTCCTCATAACCAGTAGTGCCGTTAATTTGGCCTGCTAAGAATAATGACTTAATTTTTTTAGTCTCTAAAGTAGGGTTAAGTTCTCTTGGATCCACATAATCGTACTCTATGGCGTACCCAGCTCTCTTCATCTTAACCTGCTCTAAACCCTTGATTTTAGCTAATATTTTGAGCTGTATCTCTTCTGGTAGAGAGGTAGATATGCCATTTGGGTAAATAGTATTGTCCTTTAATCCTTCTGGCTCTAAAAATATTTGGTGCTGTTGTTTCTCTTTGAACTTTACAATTTTATCTTCAATGGAAGGGCAATAACGAGGTCCTACACCTTTAATATTCCCCGAATACATTGCGCTACGAGAAATATTATCGCTTATAATTTTGTGTACTTCGTTATTAGTGTAAGTCATTCCACACTTTATTTGTTTGTTATCTATTTTATTAGTGAGAAAAGAAAAATAACAATGCTCATCATCCGCTGGCTGCATTTCTAAGTCATCGTAGTTAATTGTACTACCATCTAGCCTAGGCGGAGTCCCTGTCTTCAATCTTCCTATTTGCATTTTAAATTTAGCTAATTGCTCACTTAAACCTGTAGATGGTTTCTCATCATACCTGCCTGCTGGTATTTGCGTTTCACCGATATGTATTAACCCATTAAGAAAAGTACCTGTAGTTAATATAAGCTCCTTAGTCCTCACTTCTTTTCCACTTTGACATACAAAACCTATAATTTTACCTCCCTCAAACATAAATTTAATAACTGGATCTGCAATTACCTCCAAGTTTTTGTAATTTAGTAAAATCTTCTGCATATGTTCTTTGTAAAGAGCTCTATCTGACTGAGTACGTGGACCCTGCACTGCTGGACCTCTACTTCTATTTAATAATCTAAATTGAATGCCTGATTTATCGGCTACAACGCCCATTACACCATCTAAAGCATCTATTTCTCTAACAAGATGCCCTTTTCCGAGGCCTCCAATGGCTGGATTGCACGACATTTCGCCTATAGTCTCAATTTTATGTGTAAAAAGAGCAGTATTTACACCCATTCTAGCGGATGCTGCTGCTGCTTCACATCCAGCATGTCCACCCCCTATTACCACTACATCATAGCTTTGTTTAGTCATAAGATGAATGTAACGCGGTATATTAGGAATACAAGAGGTATTTTATTTACCTATACAAAAGTCTTTAAATATAGATCCGAGGATTTCTTCAACATCAACCTTACCAACAATACTTCCAAGATGTCTTGTAGCCATTCTTAGATCTTCTGCGGCTAATTCTAAATCTTTATTTTGATCTTTTTTAAGGAAGTTATCTATTTCTTCCAAGCACTCATTAAGTTTAAGTCTATGTCTTTCTCTAGTAATTAAAGCAGTATTATTAGACGTAAATTTATTACTTAATTTTTCTTTTATCTTGTAAATCAAAATATCAATATTTTTATTCTCTTTGACTGATGCTAACACAGTATCTGCCTCAAATTTATGATTTTGTTTATTTTGTACGTCTGACTTATTTAGTAAAACTATCGTGTCTTTATTGATCATCTTTTTAATTTCATTATTTATGCTTTTTGAGGAATTATCTATAACAATAATATTTAAGTCTGATTCTTTCGATTTTCCTAAAGCTAAAGATATACCTTTTTTTCAACTTCATTTTTTGCATCTCTAATGCCGGCAGTGTCAGCTAGGATCACGGGATAACCGTCTATATTTAAATATGTCTCAATTACATCCCTAGTAGTTCCAGCTTCATCTGAAACAATAGCGACATCCCTTTTTGCTATCAAATTTAAAAGAGAAGATTTACCTGCATTAACTTCACCTGTTATTGAAACTCTAAATCCATCTCTTATTTTTTCTCCTATTTTATTGTCTTCAATTATTTTATTAATATCTTTTTGGATTTCTTTAATAGAGTTTTGTACTTCTTTTAAAACTTTTTCCGGTAAATCATCCTCAGCAAAATCAATTTTAGCTTCGATATAAGATAAAGATTTAATTAATTTTTCTCTTAAATCATTATAATAATTTGAAGCATTACCTTGAACTAATTTAACAGCTTGATTTCTTTGAAGCTCAGTCTCTGCATGAATTAAATCACCTATGCTTTCAGCTTTTAAAAGATCAATTTTATCATTTTGAAAAGCTATCTTTGTAAATTCACCAGGTTCAGCTAATCTGCAATTATCTTGTTCTGATAGTGCCTTTAATAAAGCATTGATAACAGCATTACTTCCATGAACTTGGAACTCGGCTAGATCGTCACCTGTATAGCTATTAGGCCCGGGAAACCACAATAATAGAGCTTCTGGGTCTATTATTTTATTGTTTTTAGGATCATAGAATTGACAATAATTCACTTCATTGGATTTGATTTCTTTAAGTTTTGTTAAGTTCTTACAAACTTTAAGAGTGTCTTTACCTGAGATTCTAACGATAGCTATTCCTGACGGACCTCTGCCTGATGAAAGAGCATAAATGTTCATTGAATTAAATTGATAAACCTTGATTGGAAATAAATTTGCTTATTCTTTTAAGAGTATTATTTTTTGAGATATTTTTCAAAATTGTTTCTTTAAATGGATCTAATAATTTATTTTGTTTAAAGAAATTATGAGTCAGATCGATCCCTATACCTGTAATAATATTCTCAGATTTTCTATTATTAGCAAATTCTTCAAGAGCAGGAGTGCTTTTTAAAGACATGCCTAATTCTGTATAATATTTAAAAATCTTTTGTAATTTATTAATATCTCTTAATACAAGATTAAAGCCTTGACCAGCTACAGGATGAACTGTGTGCAATCCTTCACCTAAAATAAGAATATCATTTTTATAATACGTTCGTTTTAAATTGAGCATCAATGGATATGATTGTTGATTAGATATTTGTACTTTTTTTGTTTTTAAAACTTCACAAATTTTTGTTTTAACGAGTGAATTAATATCTTTTTTTAAAAACTCTTTATCTACACTCCAAACAAAAGAAAAGTTATTTTTTGAAAAGGGGAGTATAGCTAAGGGTCCTTCTTTTAAAAAATATTGGGCTGTATTCAAATTTCTTAAATTGTGTTTAACATAACCTGTTATTGCGATTTCTTTATAATCTTTGGTTAATGATCTTTTATCAACTATACTTTGATAGATTTTTGAAGATCTGCCTAGGCATAATATTTTCATATCATAACCATCTAGGTCTTTTAGTTCATTTATATTTTTTTGAAGAGTTTTGACTTTATTTTTTTTAATTTCTTTAATTAAAATTTCTTTGACTTTTTCATTCTCAAAAACGTACATAAGATTTTTGCTATCTTCATTAAAATTTAAGAAGTTCATGGTCTGATCTTTTGTTTCGTAAAACAGATCGATCTTTTTTGAAGGCCAAAATAATTTATTGTCGAGTTTACTTATGACTTTATTAATAAACTCATGATTGAGGGCAGAAATAGCTGTAGTTCGTCTATCTTTAGAATGCTTGTTTTTTCTTGATATTAGGTGAACTTCTAAACCTTCCAATTTGTTTAAGGCTAAAGCAATCATTAAACCTGAGAGACCGTCTCCAACTATACAAATTCTCTGTTTTTTCATATTAAAATTTTTCTCACTTTCATAAAAATGGTAAAAAGTACGTAAAACGATTCGATATGAATACAAACTTTTTAAATAGTTTAACAAATTTTTTAAAAAAACGAACCTTTGAATTTATAGGATTAATCTTAATTTCGTCGAGTATCGGTCTAGCAATAGCTTTTACGACATATTCACCAGAAGATCCGTCATTTGTCTATGGTGATAGGGAATTTGAGATCAAAAATTTCTTTGGAATCTATGGAAGTAGTATTGCAGATTTTCTCTTGCAGAGTTTTGGTCTCGTTTCATTTTTAATTTTGGCTAATTTTTTATTCTGGGGAATTAATTTAATCATTCAAAAAAAAATCAAGAGAATAGTTTTAAAATTATTTCTAGTAGTTTCATATTTGGTCTTGGGCACTATCTTTATCTATATTACATTTAATAATTCATTTTGGCTTATTGATAATGGTAACTCGGGTTTTGTTGGAAAGATTGGTTATGAATTTTTAAGCATATGGTTTCCATATATTGACAACACTTATTCTGCGTATGGTTTATTATTACTTACTTTAATCTTTTTTATTTTTTCAGCTGATTTAAATATAAAGAAAATAATTACTGGAACTTTTTCTATACTTGCTTCATTGTTTAGAAGAAAAGAAAATACTATTCCCGATGTAAATTTAGAAGCAGATCCAACAGAGGATAAAAGTGAAATCATTGAAAGACCACAACAATCATTTTCTTTTGGTGACTTAACTCAATCAGAAAAACAAAAAACTAGTTTAAGATCAAAATATAAACTGCCAGCAATAGATTATTTAGACAAAAGTTCTACAAAACTTAGTGCATCAGAATTAAATAAAAATCGTCCTGATGGTGAGTTTATGGAAAAAATTCTTTTAGATTTTGGTATTGATGGGAAAATTAAAGCTATTAATAACGGTCCAGTTGTTAGTTTGTATGAATTTGAACCAGCGCCAGGCGTAAAAGTTTCCAAGATAATAAATTTATCCGAGGATTTAGCACGTAACACTAGTTCAACATCTGCAAGGGTCTCAGTAATACCTGGTAAAAATACAGTAGGTATCGAGATACCAAACGAGACAAGAGAAAGCGTGTCACTCCGAGAAATCATCTCCTACGAAAAGTTTCAAAAGAAAGATATCAAATTACCAATAGCACTTGGCAAAAGCATATCTGGCATGCCGATAGTTGGAGATCTTACTTCAATGCCTCACTTATTAATTGCTGGAACTACAGGTTCAGGTAAGTCAGTATGTATTAATACGATTATTGTTTCATTGCTTTACAAATTAAATCCTGATCTTTGTAAATTTATTTTAATTGATCCTAAAATGTTAGAGCTATCAACTTATGAAGGTATTCCTCATTTATTAACTCCAGTAATCACCGATGCAAAGAAAGCAACATCTGCTTTGGCTTGGACAGTAAAAGAAATGAACAGCAGATACAAACTTATGAGCAAAGTTGGAGTGAGAAACATCGATGGTTATAATGCTAAACACAAATTAAAAATGCCTTACATCGTTGTAGTAGTTGATGAAATGTCAGATTTAATGCTTGTTGCTGGCAAAGAAATAGAAAACTATATTCAAAAATTATCACAAATGGCAAGAGCCGCAGGGATACATATTATTATGGCTACACAAAGACCAAGTGTTGATGTTATTACTGGTACAATTAAAGCAAACTTTCCAACAAGAGTATCTTTTCAAGTGAGCTCTAAAATAGATAGTAGAACAATATTAGGAGAGCAGGGTGCAGAACAATTGTTGGGTAAAGGTGATATGTTGTTCATGTCTTCAGCAAATAGAATTGTTAGAATTCACGGTCCGTTTGTTTCAGAGAATGAAATAGAAAAAATTGTTAACTCCATTAGAGCACAAGGGGAGCCCGATTATATGGATGAAATAACTGCACATACAAGTAGTGAAACTTCTTCCGCTGCAGATGTAGACAGCGATGAGGACGAACTGTATTCGCAAGCAGTTGATATTATTAAATCAGAGGGAAAGGCTTCAACAAGTTTCTTGCAAAGAAAATTACAAATTGGCTATAATAGAGCAGCTAGAATTATTGATATGATGGAAGAAAAAGGTATTGTCAGCAAAGCAAATCATGTTGGTAAACGTGAAGTTCTATAAAATATTCACAATCTTTATTTTATTATCAGTAAATCTTTCTGCTAATGAAAAGGATCAAATAGTCAATCAATTAAATAATTTAAATTCATTAGAATTTACCTTTGATCAAACTATTAATGACAAAACTGAAAAGGGGAGTTGTCTTTTAGAATTTCCTGGTAAATTAAAATGTGATTATTTTGATGATAAAAAAAAGGAGTTAATAATTAATAAAAAAAAATTAGCGATAACACAAAAGAGGTATAATAAAACTTACTATTATCCTATTACAAAATCTCCGTTCCTAAATATTTTGTATAAAGACAAACTTTTAGAAATTGTAAAATCTGGGAAGTTAGAACTATCTGATCAAATTATAAAGTTAGTTTATTTAAATGATAACGAGATAACAGTTTTCTTCGACAAGAAAACATTAGATTTAAAAGGTTGGCAAATAATTGACCAGTATAACAACAATATAAATTTCTCTTTGAACATTATTGTTAAAAATGATGTCTTTAAAAAAGGAACTTTCAAAATTCCAGAGATGAATTAAGCTACGAAATCGATTTCTTCTTCTTTAAAAATTTCAAAACCTTTTGACTTATAATTTTGTAGCGCATGTTTGTGGTCTAAGCTACAAGTATGAACCCACATTCTTTCTGGATTTTTTCTCGATGCACTGGCAATAGCGTGATTTACAAGAGTTGAACCTAGTTTAAGACCTCTAAATTCTTTTAATACTCCCAAATTTATTAATTCTACTTCATTAGAACCTGGATGATATTCCTGTTCATAATAACCAACAAGATCTTCTCCTTTTTTTAAAACATGGGTTTCTAAATTTTTGTTTGTTATATACCTAACCCATTCACTATCTGACCATAATAACCTATCTCTCCAAAAATGATCTAAACCTATTTGTTTATAAAAAAATTTATTTAAATGAAAATTATCTTTATTATCTAAAATAATTTTGTAATTTTCAGGGAGATTTAGGTCTATAGTTTTTGAAAAATCTTTAATCTCTAAAAAATACCTTTTAACTCTCGAAACCATTAGTTTACCATCTTTCCTATCTTTTCACCGGCAAAAATATGAAAGTGTAGATGAGGAACTTCTTGTCCTCCATCACTACCAATATTTGTAAGTGCTCTATAACCTTTATCTTTTGAGCCCATTAAATTTGCTACATGTGTTACCGCTTTATTTAATTCAACAATCTCTTTATCAGACGCTTTATTGTTGAAATCATCTAAATCAATATATTCACCTTTTGGTATTACTAATACATGCACTTTTTTTTGAGGATTAATGTCATGAAAAGCTAAAACATGATCATTTTCATAGACTTTCTTACAAGGAATTTCTCCTCTAAGGATTTTTGCGAATATATTATTTTTATCGTAACTCATTTTTGTCTTTTTTTTAGTTCACTCATAACATCTTCGATCTTAATATTATGGGCCTCAAGATAAACCATTAAATGATAAATTACATCTGCTGCTTCGTGTATTTTATTAGAGTTTTGTTCAACAGCCTCAATTAATTCTGCTATTTCTTCTTTAACTTTTGCAACACTTAAACTTTTATCGTTGAGAAGTTTATTCGTATAGGATTTATCAGGAGAAGAATTTTTTCTTTCTCTAATAGTTTGCATTAATTGTTCTAGGTTTTCAAACATCTTATAATCTTACCGATACATTCTTAGAATTCAAATATTCTTTAGCTTCTTTGATTTTATATTCTCCATAGTGAAAAATAGAAGCTGCTAAAACTGCGCTCGCCCCACCTTTAACTATACCATCGTAGAGATGATCTAAAGTTCCTACACCACCAGAAGCAATAACAGGAATATTAGTTTTATCTGTAATTACTTTTAATAATTCAACGTCATATCCAGACTTCGTTCCATCTCTATCCATAGAAGTTAATAAGATTTCTCCTGCTCCAATTGTTTCCACTTGTTTAGCGAATTCAACAGCATCAATACCTGTTTTGTTTCTTCCACCATGGGTAAAGACTTCCCATTTATTATCAGAAACTTTTTTAGCATCGATAGCTACAACAATACATTGAGAGCCAAATTTTTTAGAAGCTTCTTTTACAAAACTAACATCTTTAACTGCTGCTGTATTAATAGAAACTTTATCTGCACCAGCCAATAATAAATCAGTTATATTTTGAATAGTTCTTACACCACCACCAACAGTTAAAGGAACAAAACATTCTTTTGCAGTTTTTCTTACGATATCAATAATTGTATCTCTATTTTCGTTTGATGCAGTTATATCTAAAAAACAAATCTCGTCAGCACCACCATCGCTATAAATTTTAGCTTGTTCAACTGGATCTCCAGCATCTTTTAATTCAACAAAGTTAATACCTTTAACTACTCTTCCATTCTTAACATCAAGACAAGGTATAATTCTATTTTTAAGCATCAATCTCCTTTGCTAATTCTTCTAGTTTAATATCACCATCATAAATAGCTTTACCAACAATGATACCTTCTATTTTTTTATTATTTAATTGTTTGGCTTTCTTAATGTCATTTATTGAAGAAACACCACCTGAAATTACAACAGGGCAATTAGAAAGCTCTGCTATTTTTACTGTCTCATCAAAGTTGGGGCTATTCTTCATTCCATCTCTATTAATATCTGTATAAATAATTCGGCTCACTCCAAAGTTGTTTACATCTTTTAGAAAGTCTAAGGTTCTAATATTTAGATTTTCTTTCCAACCTGATACAGAGAGATTTCCATCCTTTGCATCTAATCCTAAAGCAATTTGATTTTTATATCTTTGACATGCTTCTTTTAGAAATTCTTTATTTTTAATAGCGCCACTTCCTAAAATTACTTTCTCGACTCCCGCATCGATATATTGCTTAATGCTATCGAGAGATCTTACTCCACCACCTATTTCAATATTCAAATCATATTTACTTATTATTTCTTTAATAATGGTTAAATTAACTGTTTGACCTGTTAAAGCTCCATCTAAATCAACAATATGTAAATTTTTAAAACCTTGTTCTTTATATTTACCTGCTTGATCAATAGGTGAAGTTTTATATTCAGTTTTGTTTTCAAAGTCTCCTTTAATCAACCTCACACACTTTTTATCTTTAATGTCTATTGCAGGAAATATTTTCATTATAGTTTTATAAAGTTATCAATTATTTTTAATCCTTTTTTATCACTTTTCTCTGGGTGAAATTGAGTACCTAGCAAATTTTCTCTCTCGACTGCACATACAATCTTTGATGAATAATCTGTAGTTGCTGAAATCACCGACTTATCTTCAGGAATAAATTCGTAACTATGAACAAAGTACATGTGGGATTTGTTTTTTATGTCTTTAAATATTTTGCTTTCTTTTTTTATTTCAATTTCGTTCCAGCCAATGTGAGGAAGTTTGAATTTTCCGTTTTGATTATCGATTTTAGAAACTTTACCAGAAATCCAACCTAATCCTTTTGTTTCTGCCTCTTCATAACCAATGTCAGCAAACATTTGTAAACCTACACAAATGCCTAATAAAGGTTTTTTATTTGTAATTACAAATTCTTTAAGTGTTTCAACTAAACCATTAATACTATTTAAAGAATCTACACAGCTTTTAAATGAACCTTGACCTGGCAAAACAATCTTATCGCTAGATTTAATTTTTTTTATGTCAGATGTGACTTCTAAATTTACTTTACCTTGAGCGACCTCTGTAAAAGAGTTTATGACTGAGCTTATATTGCCCGATTGGTAGTCAACAATTGTGACGTTCATCAAATTTAAATAGAGCCTTTAGTCGAAGGTATTGAGTTTTTAATTCTTTTATCAACTTCTAGAGCATCTTTTAATGATCTAGCTAAACCTTTGTAACAAGACTCAATTTTGTGGTGACTATTCTCACCATAAATATTTTCAATGTGTAAAGTAACACCAGCGGATTGCGAAAAGGCTTGGAACCATTCTTTAAATAATTCTGTATCCATTTCACCTAATTTTTCTACTGCTAAATTAACTTTCCATATTAAATAAGGACGGTTGGATACGTCGATAGAAACTCTACTTAATGTTTCATCCATTGGTATCATTGTTGACGCATATCTCCTTATACCTTTTCGGTTACCAGCAGCTTTCTTGATAGCTTCACCTATGGCAATTCCTGTGTCCTCCGTTGTGTGGTGTAAATCAATATGAGTATCACCCTTAGCATTTACCTCTAAATCAATTAAAGAGTGCTTAGACAGTTGTTCTAACATGTGGTCTAAAAAACCTATTCCGGTTTTAATTTTATATTTACCTTTACCGTCTAAATTTACTGAAACAGAAATACTGGTTTCTTTTGTTTTTCTACTAATTTTTGCTTTTCTTGCCATAAATTATCTCTGATTTATCATTGATATATATATAATCGGTCATTTTATCAATAAATCAGATTTACTATTGAAGATCCTAAATTAATGTCCACATATAACATTATGAATACAGCTGAAAAGTGGCATGGAACAACAATTGTCTTGCTCAGAAAGAATGGTGAAACTGTTGTTGCTGGAGACGGTCAGGTTAGTTTAGGCAACACTGTTTTGAAAAGCAAAGCTAAGAAAGTAAGAAAAATCGAGAGCAGAGGAGTAATAGCAGGTTTTGCTGGCTCTACTGCTGATGCACTTACTTTGTTTGAAAGATTAGAAGCTAAACTAGAAAAACACGCAGGTAATTTACAAAGAGCAGCTGTGGAATTGGCAAAAGATTGGAGAAGCGATAAATTTTTAAGAAGGTTAGAAGCTTTAATGGCTGTAGCAGATAAAAAACATAGTTTTATAATTTCTGGAACAGGGGATGTTTTAGAGCCAGAAGATGGAATAATTGGAATTGGATCAGGCGGTAATTATGCACTTGCAGCTGCAAAAGTATTAGCTGAAACTGATATGAGTGCAGAAGATATTGCTAGGAAGTCTATTAAGGTTGCATCTGACATATGTGTTTTTACTAACAACAATATTACAGTGGAAAAGGTTTAAAATGGCACCAACTAATAAAGTTACAAATTTAAAGGTAGTAAAAAAAGACAAAGAAACTTCTAAGGTAAGTGCATTATCTCCAAGAGAAATTGTTTCTGAATTAGATAGATACGTCATTGGTCAAAAAGATGCAAAAAAAGCCGTAGCTGTTGCATTAAGAAACAGGTGGAGAAGACAAGCTTTATCAGATGAAATGAGAGACGAAGTGCTTCCAAAAAATATTTTAATGATTGGGCCAACAGGAGTTGGGAAAACAGAAATTTCTAGAAGACTGTCAAAATTAGCGGAGGCTCCCTTTATAAAAGTTGAAGCAACAAGATTTACTGAAGTTGGTTATGTAGGAAGAGATGTGGAGCAGATTATTAGAGATTTAATTGAAATTGCTATAGCTATGGAAAGAGAGAAGAAAAGAAAAGAGGTAAAAGCTAAAGCAGAATTAAAAGCAGAGGAAAAAGTTTTAGATGCACTTGTTGGAAATAAAGCTAGTGTTGCAACGAGAGAGAGTTTTAGAAAAAGATTGAGAACTGGTGATTTAGATAACAATGAAATTGAAATAGAAGTACAAAACACTTCTAATCCACTGCAAAGTTTCGAAATACCTGGAATGCCAGGCGGAAATGTTGGAATGGTAAATCTTGGAGATATTCTTGGAAAATCTATGGGAGGTAAAAAAGGTAAGAAGAAAAAAATGACCGTTAAAGAATCTCATGATATTTTAGTTGCTCAAGAGTCAGATAAAATGATTGAGGAAGATAAAATTATTACTGAAGCAAAAAAAGCAACTGAAGAAAATGGAATAGTATTTTTAGACGAGATTGACAAAGTTTCTGCAAGAAGTGATAGAGTAGGTGGGGATGTTTCAAGGGAAGGTGTCCAAAGAGATTTACTTCCACTAATTGAAGGAACAACTGTTAGCACTAAGCACGGCCCAATTAAAACGGATCATATTTTATTCATTGCTTCAGGAGCATTTCAATTAGCTAAACCTTCAGATTTATTACCTGAATTACAAGGTAGATTGCCGATAAGAGTTGAATTAGATGCACTTAAAGAAGAGGATTTCAAAAGAATTCTTAAAGAACCGGATAACAGTTTAATAAAACAATACAAAGAATTGCTAAAAACTGAAAATGTAAATCTTGATTTCACAGATGATGGAATTGATATGCTTGCTAAAATTTCAGCAGAGGTGAATTCATCAGTTGAAAATATAGGTGCTAGAAGGCTACATACTATTATTGAAAAAGTTTTAGATGATATTAGTTTTAACGCGACAGATAGAGCGGGTGAAACGATAACGGTTAATCAAAAATACGTGCAAGATAATTTAGGAAACTTAGTAAAAGATACAGATTTGACCAAATTTATATTATAAATTCTTTAATTTAATTATAATTGCTCCTTCACCTCCGTCTTTCTTTCCAGCATCATTAATCGAAATTATTAGTTTATTTAATTCTGAATTAGTTTTGATAAACTCAGGAACCGAATATTTTAATTTTCCTAAATCTTTGGATGTGTATGCGTCTACATCAGTTGTAGAATGAATTCCTTTTCCAGTTATTAGCAATAATTCTCTAAATTTATTTTTAACACAAAATTCTATAATTTCTTTTACTTTGCTGTTTGCTTCATTCAAAGTAAACCCGTGTAAATCAAATTTATAGCGTTCTTCTCTCTGAATATTGTTAGAGGCTTGTTTATCTTTGTCGTATATGTCGGAAGGGTTTTTAATATATTCTTCCCAAATTTTCTTATCTTCTTGGTTAAATTCTTTTTTTTTTGTCACTTACTGATAATTTCTGACAAATACCAATTAGGATCTTTTTGTTTTATATTTCTTGTGAATTTCCAACAATCAGTAACAAACTTAATTTTATCTGGGTTACCTTCTATTATTTTATTTTCTTTATCTTTTTTTACAGAAATAACCTCAGCAACAAACTTAACTGATGCAAATAGATTATCTTTGATTTTATCGTATTTTTCTACAGATGACTCTTTTACACCTATAAATGTAAATTCAGATTTAATACCCTCTTTATTTCTTAATTTAATGGCCTCAGAAAAATTTGAAAACATATTGGGAGATAATAAATTTTTTAATTTTATCAAATCTCCAGATGCGAAAGAAGTCAGAATACTTTCATAAGCAATTTCTGCACCTCTTAAAAATTCTTTTTTATCTTTTCCCTCTAAAGTTTCTAAATTTTGTTTAACTGGTTTCGCGTCATTTTTTGGTATGTTAAATTCTTTCTCGGCAAAACCCGGGTAAACTTTAGACTCATGTCCAGTTTTTCTACCTAATATACTTCGAAGCCGCAAGATGATAAATCCAGCGATCATTCCCAACAAAATTATATCAATATAACCAAAACTATTATTCATAATTTGATAAATATACATTAATCATATAATTTTGTATCAGACAAATGAACCCATTTTTTCTTATATTTATATGCCTTCCCGCTTTAGAGATATACCTATTGATAGAAGTCGGAGGCCAAGTTGGAGCTTTAAACACTGTGCTTTTAATTTTCTTTACCGCAATAATTGGTCTGTTCTTTGCAAAATACCAAGGATTGCAAACATTGAAGGCTGGTATGGTCAATCTATACCAAAATAGAACGCCTATTTATGAAATAGTGTCAGGTGCTTCAATAGCTTTAGCTGCTTTTTTACTTATAATACCCGGTTTCTTCACTGACTTTATAGGTTTTTTATTGCTTATTCCCTTTACAAGAAAAATTTTATTTAAACTAACTTTGAGGAAAAAAGCAACAGATAACGATAAATCTCGAAATAAAACTATTGATGCTGAAATAATAGAAAATAATAAAGATGACTTATAAAATTATAGGCAAATATATAAAGGAGTTAAACTTTAATATTCCAAATCCTAAAACATTTTTTTTACTCTCTAAAGACATTGCTAATTATAAAATTAATATTGATATAAAGAGCTCTCAAACTAAACAAAATATTATAGAAGTACTTGTAAACTTAAGTCTTTCACCTACAAATAATAATTTTGAAACTATTAAAACGAATATTATTTTTTCAACTATTATTGAAATTGAGAACAACTCGCTATCTAAGGAAGAGATGGAAAAAATAATCCTTGTAGAAGTTCCTAGTAAAATTTATTCTGAACTAAGAAAAATATTCGTTTTCTTATTTGAAAACTCAGGGTTTAAAGATGTGAAAATCAGTGAAACTGTTGATTTTGAAAAACTATATAAAATGAAAAGGGTTCAGTAAAAATTCTTTTTTAACTCTGCCTTTAAGAAATTCTTATGTTTTTTCAATTCAATGTCTGAGATTTTTACTACTATTTTGCTATAATCTTTTGCTTTATTGATATTGATTTCAGAAATATTATTAGAAAGATTAAGTTTGGGCTCCTTTACATCTAGCAAATTTATATAAACTTCTCTTAATAACTCACAGTCTAACAGCGCGTTGTGTTTCGTTCTTCGAGATAAATCTACATTGAATCTTTTACAAAGTGCATCGAGAGAATTAGAAATTCCTGGAAACTTATTTCTGGCTATCTCTAAAGAATCTATTACTAATTTTTTATTTATTTTTTCTTTTTTTAAAGACTCTAGCTCACCATTTAAAAAACTTAGATCAAAGGAAGCATTATGAATTATAATCTTTTTATTTTTTATAAAATTTAAGAATTGATCTGCTACTCGATCAAAAGTTTCTTTGTCACTTAAAAACTCTTGGGAAAAACCATGTACTTTAAACGCCTCTTCCGGCATACCTCTTTTAGGATTTATTAATTTGTGAAATATTTTTCCAGTAGGGACTAGATCTTTGGTTTCAATACATGCAATTTCAACAACTTTATGCCCATCTTTAAAAGATAAACCCGTGGTCTCAGTATCTAAAAAAATTTCATACATATTTTTTGATTATATCGAATAAGTTCTTTTTTAAAATACTTAAATTTTTTTCGTTAACAACCACATGATCGCAAAATTTAATTTTTTTAACGTCACTCATCTGCCTCTTACTTAATAAATTGAATAATTTTTTACCTCCGTTTTTTGATTGGAATCTTTGAAGTCTTAATTGTTTTTTAGCTTTTATAAAAACAACCACATTGAAATATTTCATTAACTTACTTTCGATTAATAATGGTATTTCATAAAAGAGGAATCTTTTTTTCTTATTTTGTAAAGTAAAATTTCTCATTTTTTTTCTTACCAGCGGATGAATTATTTTTTCTAACTTTTTAATATTATTTTCATTTTCTAATATAAGATTTTTTACAGATTTTTTTATTTGATTTTTATTTTGTATTTTAAACATTTTTCTAATCAAAAACCTGAATTGTCTATCTTTATAAAGTTCATTCACAGCTATATCTGCACTAAAAAGAGGTCCTCTACGATAAGATAAAATCTTGCTAGCGGTAGTTTTACCGGAGGCTAACGATCCTGTAATTCCTATTTTAATCATTTAAGTTTAGAATTTAATAACTCTATTAGTTCGTCGTTTATTTCAGGGTTTATTTTATTCCATAGATAAAAAGATTTTTGTCCTTGGTAAATAAACATATCAAGGCCATTAAAAACCTTTCTTCCCTCTTCTCTTAAATGTTTAAAAGTTTTTGTCTCTAGCGGATTATAGATCGTGTCAATATATATAAGCTCGTTTTTAGTATTACTAAAATTAAAATTAAAATCATCACCATTTTTTAAACCTAGACTAGTTGCATTTATAATTATATCAAAGTTTTTGATTTCGTGCTTAAGTTCTAACCAGGGAACAATATTTAAAAAATTAAATTTTTTTTTAAGGAAGATACATTTTTCTACCGTTCTATTTGTTATTGAAATATTTTTTATACCAGATTTTTTGATAGATAGAATAACTGAAGGCGAAACACCTCCTGCACCAATGACTAAAGCTTTTTTATCAAAACTATTTTCTATTTCTTTGAGGTAAGCAGCTTGCAATCCGTATACGTCTGTGTTTTCGCCAATTACTAATTTATCGTTATTTATAAGAATTGTATTCACCGATCCTGTGACTTCAGCGTCGTTAACTACTTTATCGGTATAATTAATAATTTTTTGCTTAAAAGGTAGAGTAACGTTGATGCCCGCATAATCTCCTAATTTTATTTTTTTAATTATTTTTGACAATTCATTATCCGTCGTCTCGATAATTTCATAATCAGCATTAATATTATACTTTTTAAACCAGTAATTATGTAAAACTGGCGATAAAGAGTGCTTAATAGGGTTTCCAATTATTCCAAATTTTTTTCTCATTTTTTTAATTGTTTAATATAGTTAATGATTTCCTTGATAGGTAGACCCATAATTGAGTCTTTGTCTCCATTGACATATTCGAATAACTTTAATCCATCTGCCTCTATTTGATAAACGCCATAGTCTAACAACGTTTTTGTTTCAATTTTACTCAAATATGAAGATAATTCATCATCACTTAAATTCTTCATTTTAAGTTCTGAGGAATCTGTGTAATTCCATACCATTGATCCGTTTTTAGTAATACATGCTGAACTAATTAATTGATGTTTTGAATTATTAAGTTTTTTTAAAATAGCAAATGCTTCATTTCTAGAATTTGGTTTATTGATCAATTCTTCATTAAATGAGATGACGCTGTCAGCTCCTAAAACGTAACGATCTGGATTTTTATTACTTATTTTTAAGGATTTAATTTCAGCAAGATTTTTTGATATGAGAAGAGGATTTGCTCCTTCAGCTAATAAAGACTCTTTAACTTCGTCTTCATCAACGTTTGATGCTATGACTTCATTGTCTATGCCATATTTATCTAAAATTTGTTTTCTTACCCCACTTTTGGAGGCTAAAATTATTTTCATTTATTTTTCTTAATCTCAATAATTTTTAATATCGAAGCAGCAGTTTCTTCTACGGATCTTCTAGTCACATCAATTATAGGCCAATTATTTCTCTTAAATAAATTTTTTGATTCTTCAACTTCTTTTTTAATAGAATTTAAATCAGTATATTCTTTAAGATTTTGATCTTTCATAATAGCAACTCTATTACGTCTTATATCTGATAGTCTTTCAGGGTCAGCTACTAACCCTATTATACAAGCAGTTTTATTTACCTTTAGATCTTCTGGAATTTTTTGATCCAAAACTAATGGTATGTTTACAGTTTTATAACCTCTATTCGCTAAATAAATGGAGGTGGGTGTTTTACTGGTTCTGCTCACTCCTAAAAGAACTACATCTGCATTATTAATATCATCTACTTTTTTTCCATCATCGTGGGTCATTGTAAACTGTATAGCCTCAATTCTTTTATAATAATCATCGTCTAAGACATGTTGGGCGCTTGGTTTATGAATCGCTTTTTGATTAAGAAGCTTTGAAAAGCTTAAAATTAGATTTCCTAATACACCGAAACACGGCACTAAATTTTTTTCACTTTGACTGGCAAGATATTTTGCTAATTTTGTTTCAACAATCGTATATAATATAATTGAATTCTCAAAATGGTTGCATTCTTTGATAATTCTATCAATTTGTTGCTCTGTTCGAATAAAAGCAAATTCTTTTTTTTCATACTCAAAATTAGCAAATTGTGATTTCAGAGATAAAAAGATTCTATCTAAAGTTTCACCCGTTGAGTCAGACACAAGATATACATTGTATTTTTCGTTCATAACATTGTTAATAAAATATTAATTAATTAATGTTTTACATTTTAAGTTAAAATTATAAAAAATAATCAACATCAATTAACATTATTTAAACATTTTATTGAATGTTGATAATAGGGTTTTTTAACTGTTTATAAAACTAATAAAGTCTCTAAAATGAATAATATTGATAAAACTTATAAACTTCATCATGTATAAAAAATGTATAATTCGTTATATAACTAATTAACAGGACCTAGAGCATAAATTACACTTATAAAATTTTATTATTTAATGAGTAATCTTAAAGAAATATTGATGAATAAAAAAAATTGTAAATCAGTTTGGTTTATGAGACAAGCAGGTCGCTATTTGCCTGAATTTAGAAAAATAAGATCACAAAACCCAAATTTTATAAATTTTTGTCTTAATAGCAAACTAAGCTCCGAAATTACTTTACAACCTATAAAAAGGTTTGACCTGGATTCAGCTATAATCTTTTCGGATATACTCATTGTACCTTATGCTTTAAACCAGAATGTAGAATTTATAAAAGATAAAGGACCAAAGTTAGAAAAATTTAATATCGAAAATTTTTTAAAGAATGATGAAAACAGTTTTATAAAAAGGCTCAATCCTGTTTATGAGGCAATTAAAATGACAAGAAAAAATCTACAAAAGGAAAAGTCTTTAATTTCTTTTGTAGGTGCTCCATGGACACTATTAGTTTATATGATTGGTGCTAAATTAAATAAAAATGAAATTAATTTTGAAATAATTAAAAAGAAAAAAAAAGAAATTGAAATAATTTATAATAAGTTAAACGATTACCTTTGCATACATATTAAAAATCAAATAAAAGCTGGCGCCGATGTAATACAAATTTTTGATTCTTGGGCTGGATTAATACCACCAAATGAACTGGACAGACTTTGCTATAGACCAAATTTTAGGATTGTAGAGTTTTGTAAAAAAAATAAAATTCCCGTTATTTGTTTTCCTAGAGGAATTAAAGAAAATTATAAAGACTTTAACAATTTGATAAAGCCCGACGGAATAAATATTGATTATAGTATTGATCCTTATTGGGCCAAAGAAAATCTTAAAGATACAGTAATTCAAGGCGGATTAAATCCAAAAATTCTATTATTATCGAACAAGGAAATTTATAATAATGTAAAAAAATATTTAGACGCATTCAAAGGATTGCCTTATGTTTTTAATCTAGGACATGGTATGTTACCAGAAACAAACCCAGAAAAAGTAGATAAACTAGTAAAATTTTATAGAGAATATTAATAATGTTAAGCGATCATCCAGAGGTTAAATTTGGTAAAACAGGTGTTCTATTAATAAACCTAGGAACACCAGACTCAACTAGCTGGTGGGATATAAGAAAATATTTAAAAGAATTTCTTTCTGATAGGAGAGTGATAGAAGTTAACCCTGTTTTATGGCAAATCATTTTGAACTTATTTATACTCACATTTAGACCATCCAAAACAGCTCATGCATACAAAAAAATATGGAGAAAAGAAACGAATGAGTCCCCTTTACTTTATTTTACAAAAAGTCAGGCGGAAAAGCTTGATGCCAAGATAGGAAGTGAAAAAATTATTGTCGATTTTGCAATGAGATATGGTAACCCTAGCATAAAATTTAAGCTTAATATTCTTAAAGACGCTGGATGTGAGAATATAATAATACTACCTTTGTACCCACAATATGCAGCAGCAACAACAGCTACTGTGTGTGATGAGGTCTACAGATCACTTATGAGCATGAGGTGGCAACCAAGTTTACAGGTAATATCTCATTATGAAAGTGAACCAATGTACATAGAAGCGCTTATAAAAAGTGTTAAAAAAAAATTAAGTAGTATAAGTTGGAAGCCAGACTTAATTATTTCTTCATATCATGGCATCCCAAAAAAATATTTTGATAAAGGAGATCCTTACCATTGCTACTGTCATAAAACCACAAGACTTATGAAAGAAAGCTTTAATGAAATAGATATCCAAACAACCTTTCAGTCAAGGTTTGGGCCTCAGGAATGGTTAACACCTTACACAGATAAGACTTTAGAAAGTTTACCAAGAAAAGGAATAAAAAATTTATTAGTTATTTGTCCGGGTTTTGCTTCTGATTGCGTAGAAACTTTAGAGGAAATTGATATCCAAGGGAGAGAAGGTTTTATGGAAAATGGTGGTAAAAATTTTGATTTAATACCATGTCTTAATGATAATTCAGATCACATCAATTTGTTTGAAAAATTAGTCAAAAAATATATTTAAAGATGAATACCTACCTTTTGTTCAAATCTTTGCATCTGATAGCAGTTATTTCTTGGATGGCTGGTCTTTTGTATTTACCAAGAATATTTGTTTATCATTCAGAGGCAACTCATGAGACTCAAAAAACAGTTTTTAAGACTATGGAAAGAAAACTTTATAATTATATTATGATGCCGGCGATGTTGCTATCATGGTTGTTTGGTATGTTGTTAATACATAATCTTGGATTTAATGTTTTTTCTGAGTTATGGATGCAAGTAAAAACAGCATTAGTAATAATATTAACTTTTTACCACTTCTTACTTGGAAGATATCTTGAAGATTTTGCAACAGATAACAATATTAAATCTTCAAAATACTTTAGGATTATTAATGAGGTACCCACAATAATACTTATTGTTGTTGTATTTATTGTGGTTTTTAAGCCTTTATAAAAAGCCTTGAATTTTTCCAAAAAAGTCCTATATTTTTAATACTTCCCTATTAATCAATACAATCACATGAATTTACAAGAATTAAAGCAAAAGAACCCGGCGGAACTTATTAATGAAGCTGAAAAACTGGGTATAGAAAATCCCAGCACTTTAAGAAAACAGGAAATACTTTTTGCCATTTTAAAGAAATTAGCTGAAAAAAATGAGCAAATAACAGCAACTGGCGTGTTGGAAGTTTTACAAGATGGCTTTGGTTTTCTTAGAGCTATAGAGTCTAATTATTTACCAGGGCCAGATGATATTTATGTAAGCCCAAGTCAAATAAGAAGATTTGGTTTAAGAACTGGGGATTCGGTTGAAGGCGAAATTAGAGGACCTAAAGACGCTGAGAGATATTTTGCTCTATTAAAGGTAAATAAAATTAATTTTGATGAGCCAGAAAAAGGAAAAAATAAAATTGCCTTTGATAACTTAACGCCTCTTTATCCAAACGAAAGAATAAAGTTGGAGGTTGAAAGCGTAAAGGTTGAAAAAAAACCTGACAATACAGCAAGACTTATAGACTTAGTTAGTCCAATCGGTAAAGGACAACGTTCATTAATCGTTTCGCCACCTAGGGCTGGTAAAACAATTATTCTTCAAAACATCGCTCAATCAATTACAGCAAATCATCCAGAATGTTATTTGATGGTGCTTTTAATTGACGAAAGACCAGAGGAGGTAACAGATATGCAAAGATCTGTAAAAGGCGAGGTGGTAGCATCAACATTTGATGAACCAGCTTCAAGACACGTAGCTGTAGCAGAGATGGTAATTGAAAAAGCTAAGAGGTTAGTTGAACATAAAAAAGATGTGGTAATTTTATTAGACTCAATAACAAGGTTAGGAAGGGCTTACAATGCTGTCATCCCAAGTTCAGGAAAGGTTTTGACTGGAGGTGTTGATGCTAATGCGCTTCAAAGACCAAAAAGATTTTTCGGGGCAGCTCGTAACGTAGAAGAAGGCGGTTCACTAACAATAATCTCAACTGCTTTAATTGATACAGGAAGTAGAATGGATGAGGTAATATTTGAAGAGTTTAAAGGGACTGGTAATTCCGAGTTAATTCTTGATAGAAAAGTTGCAGATAAAAGAATTTATCCTGCACTAGATATAACTAGATCAGGCACAAGAAGAGAAGAGTTGCTATTTGAAAAAGACGACCTATCAAAAATGAATGTACTTCGTAGAATAATAAGCCCAATGGGCACCATGGATGGAATAGAGTTCTTAATTGCTAAATTGAAGAATACGAAAAATAATGCAGACTTTTTTGAGTCTATGAACAAGTCGGCTAATTAAATCTATTGTATCGTTTGGTTGTTTAAACCTGTTTCATGTAAATAAAAACTGATTATACTTTCAAGTGTACTAATTTTATCTTTAATAGATATTGACTCTAATAATTTTTGCTTTTCCTCATTGGTAACAGGAGCTATCATGGCCAGGGTGTTTACTCTCTGAGACTGGTCTAGCTTTTCAAATTCTTTCCAATTAAGTAAAAGTCCATTTTTCCTAAAAAAATTTTTAGCCTTTTCTACTAAAGAAAAAGTGTCTATTTCACTTTTTATAATTTTCACATCTTCGATAAAGTTGCTGTAATCAACCTTAAATACACGATACATTTTTTCATTAGAGATCTCCTCTAAAATTTTAAATCTGGAAATACCCGTAAGGTTTATTAAAATTCTCCCATCTTCAATTTTTTTGTAATCGCTTATTTTCCCCAAACAACCTACTTGATAAACACTATTGCCTTCCTTTTTGGATTGAACCATACCCATCAATTTATCTTTATTATAAGCGTCGTTAACTAAATTTAGATACCTTTGCTCAAATATATTCAAAGGTAGATTAGTTTTAGGAAAATATATTACACCGCTTAAAGGAAATACTGGAATTATGTGAGGAAAGTTTTTCATTAGTCTATTATATAAAAAAAAACGATTTGCTGATAGCGGCATTTTATAATAGTTGACCATTCATCATTCTGTATACTATACTTAATTATTGCGGGCATAGCTCAGTGGTAGAGCGTCTCGTTGCCAACGAGAAGGTCGAGGGTTCGAACCCCTTTGCCCGCTCCAAATAATGGAAGATTTATCAAAAAAAAAATGTGTCGCTTGTGATGGTGATATTCCGCCATTTGATACGAGTGAAATACACAAATATCTGAAAAAAGTCGATGGATGGGATGTAAAAAGTAGTGATGATAAGAGTTTTTATTTAATTAAAGATTTTAAGTTTAATAATTTTGAAGAAAGTCAAAAATTTGTCAACAAAGTTGGAAATATAGCTGAAGTCGAGAATCATCACCCAGACATTTCTTTTGGTTGGGGATACTGCAAGGTAAAGATATTTACACACGCTATTAAAGGACTAGCAGAAAGTGATTTTATATTAGCTGCAAAAATAGATAAAATTGCTTAATGAGTAAAGTGTCTTATACCTGTGAAAAACATTTTAATTTTTGCTTTATCAGCAGCATTTATAACTTCTTGGTCTCGAATTGATCCACCAGGCTGAATTATAGTTTTAACACCAGCTTTTATAAGCGCATCAACTCCGTCTGCAAAAGGAAAAAAAGCATCTGATGCGGCAACTGAATTTTTAATTTTTGAAGGTTGGAACTTCTTTGCCTTCTGCACAGCAATTTTACAACTGTCTAACCTACTTGGTTGACCTGCTCCAATACCAATTGTTGAAAAATTGTTACATAATACTATTGCATTAGACTTAACATATTTACTGACATTAAACGCAAATTCGATTTCAGCTAATTCTTTCTTGTTAGGTTTTAACATTGTTACACACTTCAATTTTTTGTTATCTATTATAATATTGTCTTTACTTTGAACTAAAAAAGAATCACCAAATGCTTTTATAGAGGTTAAATTTTTATGTTTAAAATTAGATATATCAATAATTCTTATATTTTTTTTTCCTTTAAGAATTTCTAAGGAGTCTTTACTAAAACCTTTGGCCATAATAACTTCTAAAAAATTTTTATTGATTTCATTGGCAATTTTTTTATCAATTTTATAATTGCAGGCTATCACTCCACCAAAAGCACTAATAGGATCTGATGCATAAGCATTTTTGAAAGAGATCAATGGAATCTTATTTTCTGATACTCCACAAGGATTTGCATGTTTAATAATTACCGTTCCAGAATTTTTTTTCAATGAGTTCAAAATATCTAAAGATGCATACATATCATTGTAATTGTTATAACTTAGTTCTTTTCCGTGAACTTGATCAAAACCCAATTGTTTATCATTATAGTCACTTATATATATAGAACCTTGCTGGTGTGGATTTTCACCGTATCTTAATTTTTGAAGCCTTCTTCCAAATATCGTTTTTCTCTCAGGAAATTCAATCTTTAGTTTTTTATTAAACCAATTTGCAATCATAGCATCATAATATGCAGTTAGGCCAAATGCTTTTGAGGACATAAATTCTCTGAATTTTATTGTGGTTTTCCCTTTAAAATTTTCTAATTCTTTAATTAGTGGCGCATAATCATTTTCATTAGTTATAATAGTTACATTTTTATAATTTTTAGCAGCTGCTCTTACCAGTGTTGGGCCACCAATATCTATATTTTCAATTATTTTTTTTGGATTTTTAGAATTCAAAACAATTTTTTGAAATGGGTAAAAATTAACTACTATAAGATCAATAGAAGGAAAATTTTGCTTCGACATTTCATTTTTATGTTTTTTATTTCGTCTATCATGGAGAATTCCAGCATGTATCTTTGGGTGAAGAGTTTTAACTCTTCCGTCTAACATTTCTTTAAAACCTGTATATTTAGATAGTTCTGTGCATTGATATCCTAACTTTTTTATTGAAGTATAAGTTCCTCCAGAACTTATGATATTGATTTTATATTTCTTGAAAACTTTAAGAAGAGATATTAAATTTTCCTTATTAGAAACGGATATTAATGCATTTTTAACTTTTAAATTCATTACTAAATATTTTTTCTAATCTCCCAGTTAAAGGTTCTATTTTTATTAACTAAATTACCACTAATAGTTATACAAGTACTATCTATTATTTTTTTTTTACCAAAAAATATACTTTTTTCTATGTCTAGATTTTCATTACTAACTGTAAAGATAAGTGATTTATTTTTAGAAATTTGAATCAAAGCGCTATTTCCACTCATAGTTTTAACCACACTTAACTCTGGATTAATGTGGAACCTGAACGCATATCTTATGGGATATCCATCTTTTGCTTTAAAAATATGGTCTATACCTTTTAGATAATTATTTTTTTTGTCTAAATAAATTTCTCTTTTGTGAACACATCCAAATTTTTTTTCATAGCCATTATTTGATGCCGAACAACCTGATATATTATTCTCATCTTTTGAAAAAAAATCAAAAGATTTAAAGCTGTTTTGAATTGAGGTCCCAAAAACTTTATTGATCATTTTGTTTCTTTCAAACTTTGTTATTGAAGTATCATTTATATTTAAAGTTGACTGACAAGCTGTTAGCCTACTGAGAAACTCTGCTTTTTTTGAAATAAGATTACCAAATCCTGAATTTGTTATAATTTTGACTCCATCTAAAAAATATTCAAAAGATAAAGGTCCTGATTGATATGATTTTGAAAATTTCTTTTTTGGCGGACTATCGGTATCCATGATTAAAAAATGATTTTTATGTTTTATTTTATATAAACCACCCAAGTTATTATTTTTTACATTAGGTTTAAAGTCATCTAAATATTTTTGAATTTGACTTAAGCTAGGTGAGGTTGCCCCATTAAATAAAGGCAATAGTCCATCTGGTGTTTTGATGTGATGAATACAATTTAGATTTTTACTTATGATATCGTCTAAAAATTCTGGTACATACTTTTGACTGTCTTTGATTACCTCTTTGCAAAATATTAAATATCTTGAAAAAAATATTAAATCATTAGGATTTCTTGATAATGGAAAACCGTTTCTATCAAAAAAATCTTTTATAAGTATTTCTAATTGTTTGATACCAATATCATAGTTTTCTTTATATTCTTTAAACACAAGTCCAGTCAGCATGATAGCAGTTAAAATTTCAATTTTTTTTGTGGGGTCTTTTTCAAATCGTATATTTTTTTTAAGGTGATTAGTTTGACGTATTATACAATCTAAAAAATTTTTTCTAAAATCAAAAGTGCTATTATCTAAAATAATATCAACATTTAAGATCCAGCTGATAATCCTGGCACTTAAAGATGATGTTTCCCAAATTTTTTTTTTATATTTTGAATTTCTTGTCATCCAAATATAAATTATTTTTTTTAATTTTCTGCGATCTGTTTTTCTATCTATAAGATTTAACCAAAAGAAATTATGTATTTGGTCTGTTTCTTTTATTTTATCTTTGAGCCAAAAAATATTTGGATCAATATTATTAATTTTAAAGGACTGGTTTTTGTAAGAAGTGATTATTGATAGTAGAAAGGGATTTGGATTATAGTATAGTTGTTGTGGCGTCTTTGTTTCTAATGATTTATTATAATTTTTAGACGAAAAATATATCTTTTTGAAAAATTTAATTAATATTATTTGACATGCAATCAAATAAAAATAGACACTTTTCAGCCCGAACATCTATTAATTGTTTCTGAGAATTTCTATATTTTTTTTCAGGTCACCTTTATTTTCTTTAAAGATAGTAGACCCTGATACAAGTATATTTGCACCTGCATCTTTTGCTTTGGAACAATTTTCAAAATTGATTCCACCATCAATTTCTACATCTACATCTAAACCCTTTTGTTCAATAAGATTTCTAACAGCCTTAGTTTTTTCTAAAACTTCAGGCATAAATTTTTGTCCTCCGAATCCCGGTTCCACACTCATTATTAAAACTAAATCAATTTGATTTAAATGATCTCTGATTAAATCGATTTTTGATTTTGGTTTTAAGGAAATACCAACTTTTTTGTTTTGATCTTTTATCAATTTAATTGTTTTTGATACATTTGAAGTGGCCTCAGGATGAAAAGTAATAATGTCTGCACCGGCGTCTGCAAAATCATTTATAAAATTATCGACTGGAGAAATCATTAAATGAACATCAAACGTTTTTCTTGTTAGAGGTCTTAGTTTTTTTATAACTTCAGGACCAATTGTTAAATTTGGAACAAAATGTCCATCCATTACATCAATATGAATGTAATCTGCGCCTGCCTTTTCTAACGAAATAACTTCATCACCTAATTTGCTGAAATCAGCTGACAAAATTGAAGGTGAGATTTTAATTGTTCCACTCATAATTCTTTTATATTTTAAACTAAAACTTTGTCAAAAAAATTAAGATGTTAGTTGAATAACTGATAAAGTTGTCTCGAAAAATCACTTTCAAGTGGAAATGCTAGCATTCCCCACACATCATAACCCAAAATATAAGGCATTGCGTAAAATCTAAATAAATAAAAAAACCAAGCAACATATAGAGCTATAAAAGGTCCCCATAGAAAACTTGGTGTGATAAATTTGAATAAATTAATTATTGGATTTGTATATTTAACAAATACTCTCATAAAAAAGAATGTAGAGTCTTCTCTTTGAAAAATATTCATAAATGCACGACCTATTAATGTCCACATTATAGTTCCTAATATGTAATCTAAGACAATTGCCCAAGTAGGTATCATATTTTTAAATTATCATCATTTAGGTAAAAAAAAAGGGGCGAAAAATTCGCCCCTTTTAATTTAAAATTATTATTTATTAGTGTTGCTTACCAAGTATA
The DNA here is from genome assembly GCA_902590625.1 of uncultured Pelagibacteraceae bacterium. Taxonomy (GTDB): domain Bacteria; phylum Pseudomonadota; class Alphaproteobacteria; order Pelagibacterales; family Pelagibacteraceae; genus Pelagilacustribacter. Next base: position 27,363 of record CACIXL010000001.1, read on the forward strand.
GCCTTACCTGTAGGTATTCTTGTATCGTCTACCATTTTCTGTGTAGCTGGACTTGGTTCTTTAGTCATTAAACTGACTACAACCATTACAACTAAACAAATTGGTGCGCCTATTAAACCAAATCTTAAGTGGTCGATACCTAAGAAAGGAGTATTTACACCACCGAATATTGGCACAGAGAATTTAGGGAACACCCACAATAAGTATAATGTTCCTGAAACAATTCCCGATACGATACCGGCGATTGCACCAGCTCTAGTAGCTCTCTTCCACCATACACCAAGTACAAGTGGGAAGAATAAGCCTGACATTGCAAAGTCGAATGCCCAAGCAACCGAACCTAAGATACTTGTTAACCTGAAAGAGGCTATATAAGCACCAGCAGCTCCGATTATTACTAGAAGTACACGAGCAACTAAAAGTCTCTTAGCTGTATCAGCTTTTGGATCTATGATTTTGTAGTAAATATCATGAGATAAAGCATTTGATATCGCTAACACAAGACCGTCAGCAGTTGACATGGCAGCAGCCATACCACCAGCAAACACTAATCCAGAGATTACAAACGGTAGTCCCGCTACTTCTGGAGTAGCTAATACTACAACGTCACCTCTCATGAACCACTCGTTCAACTGAAGTATACCGTCACCATTAAAGTCTGCGATAAATACTTGTTTAACTTCAGACCATCTTTGTACCCACTCTATCGACTGAACCTCAGAAATAGATTTTCCGATAATTCCAGTTGGTAGATTTGGATCCATTAATGCCAACTTAGACAATGTCGCTAACATAGGCGCTGAAGAGTAAAGTAAGAAAATAAAGAATAGCGACCATGCTACTGATTTTCTTGCTGCTCTTACAGTAGGAGTTGTAAAGTATCTCATTAAGATATGAGGTAACGATGCAGTTCCCACCATCATACAAATCGCTAACGATAAGTATTTCCAGACAGCCATTCCACCTTCAGGTACTCCAGAGTGAGATCCAGAGATGTATTTCAATCCTCCTGGTACCCCAGCTGCTTTCATATCTGCGGCGCTGTTTTTAACTAGTCCAAATTGTTGTTCAAGTTCACCAAGTCTTGCAACTTCATCACCTAACATTAAGTGAGGGAATACTCCTCCACCTACTTTATTACTAATCCAGAATACTGGTAGTAAGTAAGCAATGATTAATACAATGTACTGGGCAACCTGAGTCCAAGTTACAGCTCTCATTCCTCCAAGCATTGAACAGATAAGGATACTTATTAATCCTACCCATACACCTGCTTCGAACGGAATACCAAGAGCTCTAGAAGCAATTGTACCCGTAGCGTTAATTTGTGCTGTTACGTAAGTAAATGATGCTATGAAAAGCACGAATACTGAGCAAGCTCTTACGAGGTTACCACCGTATCGTGTTCCAATAAAATCAGGAACTGTGTAACATCCAAATTTCCTTAGGTACGGAGCCATTAAAGTTGCAACAAGTACATATCCACCTGTCCAACCTACTAAGAAGGCCATGTAAGTATAGCCACCAAAGTAAACTCCACCCGCTAAGGCTACGAATGAAGCACCTGACATCCAGTCAGCTGCTGTTGCCATCCCGTTAAATACGGTAGGCACTTGTCTTCCTGCAACATAGTAGGCATCTACTTGTATGGTTCGTGATAAATAACCGATTAAGGCATAAATCAAAACCGTGAAAGCCACGAACATCACTCCGATGTTTTTAGCTGACACACCAGCTTGTTCCGCAATAGCCATCAAAATGATGAATACTAAGAAACCACCTGTGTAGGTCCCGTATATTTTAGGAAGGTTTTTTATAAAATCTCCTTTAAACATTAGTCATCCTCTCTTTCTGAGAAACCATGTTCTTCGTCGATTTTTTCTTGTTTATTTGCAGTCCAAAACAAAATTATCACAAAGGCAAGAAGTGAACCTTGCGCAGTCATGTAATATGCTAGTGGATAGCCAAGAAAAGACATCGTGTTCAGTTCAGAACCAAACATGAAGATCACTAATGAGAAGAAAGCCCAAAGAACCAATGTTACGATCATATGGTTTTTGGTCTTATTCCAATATGCGTCTTTATTTGACATATTTCCCCCTATTATTTTTAACTTTTTACGTAAAAAGTATTATTAGTTTCAGGAAACCTTACCCATTATGAGTTTAATTTAAAGAGAAAAAAGGACCCTAAAACCAATTTGAAATGCTATAAGTTAAGTAAAATAAGGGTTTTTAAAATACAACGTGAAATTGAATCTAGAAAAGCTTAGAATAACTCTAAAAACTATGGGTGAATACCTATTCCCTGTAGAAAAAGTAACAAGTTATTTCAAAAGCATCAAATCTAAAAGCGATCTTCAAAAATTTATTCAACAAAGATCAGCTCATGTTACTCAAACAACTTTGTATGGTTACTTAAAGACCAGAATAGGAGTGAAGTATACAGCTATGGTTGAAGATGAAGTTTTTTCGAAATCAATTAACATTGCAAAGTGGAATATTTATATGATCGCTATTGCCGATTGTGCTTTTTACACTTTTTCTTACTTAATTAGTGAAAAAAATCTTAAAGAGAATAATTGTAAGGAAATTTATTTAGATATTATAGAAAAAGAAAAATCTAATGGTTTAAGCGAAGAAATTTATTTAAAGGCTAAGAATGAATTTTTAAATCGTTACGAAAAAATAGACTTTAACAAATATTATTTAGATAATCCCTTTAAAGAAAGTTGTTTAGCACTTTATAATTGGTCACCTATTGCTGATGAGCTGAAAACTCTAGATAAAGAAATAGTTTTGAATTCAATGAGATTAAAGTGGAATTTAAAAATAGATGAATTTAAAAAGTTAACAAAAAATTTAAATTTTAATTAATCTCTATTTTGTCTATTCTCGACAAGCGAAGTCACAACACTTGGGTCAGCTAAAGTCGTAGTGTCACCAAGATTATCAGGCTCATTAGCTGCAATTTTTCTTAAAATTCTTCTCATTATTTTACCTGATCTTGTTTTAGGTAGCCCTGGTGCAAATTGGATCACGTCCGGATAACAAATGGGACCAATTTGTTTTCTTACCCATTGTTTAAGATCTCTTTCTAGATCACCTGTAGGATTTTCTCCAGCGTTCAAAGTTACGTAACAGTATAGACCATTTCCCTTTATACTATGAGGAAAACCCACTACTGCTGCCTCGGCAACTTTAGGATGAGCAACAAATGCACTTTCAATTTCTGCCGTTCCAAGATTGTGTCCTGAAACAATAATAACATCATCTACTCTTCCTGTTATCCAATAATAACCATCTTTATCTCTTTTACATCCATCGCCGGTAAAATATTTGCCATCAAATTGTGAAAAGTAAGTATCTATAAATCTCTGATGATCACCATACACAGTTCTCATTTGACCTGGCCAAGAACTAGCCATGCACAATCTTCCTTGACCTTCTCCTTTTATTATTTTTCCGTCTTTATCAACTAAAACAGGTTTAATTCCGTAGAATGGTTTTGTTGCAGAGCCTGGTTTTAAATCGATAGCACCCGGTTGAGGAGCTATTAATATTCCTCCTGTTTCTGTTTGCCACCAGGTATCAACTATAGGACATCTAGCATCTCCAACTGTTTTGTAATACCACATCCAAGCCTCAGGATTAATTGGTTCACCAACAGTGCCCAACAATTTTAAAGATTTTCTACTTGTTTTTTTTACCGGTCCATCTCCCTCTCTCATTAAAGCACGAATAGCGGTAGGAGCAGTATAAAATGTATTAACTTTATATTTATCTACGATTTGCCACCATCTTGAATTGTCAGGATAGTTTGGAACACCTTCAAACATGATTGTTGTAGCACCGTTAGCAAGTGGACCATAAATAATATAACTGTGACCAGTTACCCAACCAATGTCGGCTGTACACCAATAAATATCGTTAGGTTTATAATCGAAAATATACTGATGAGTCATGGAAGCGTAAACCATGTAACCACCTGTAGTGTGCAAAACACCTTTTGGTTTTCCAGTAGAACCTGATGTGTAAAGAATAAATAATGGATCTTCAGCACTCATTTCCTCAGGGTCGCATTTTGTTGGCACCGAGGAAATTAATTTTTTATATGAAACATCTCTTTCATTATTCCAATTTACTTGATTCCCTGTTCTCTCAACTACAACACATTTTTTAACGTTAGGACATTGATCCAGTGCTTCATCAGCAATTTTTTTTAAAGGGATAATTTTTCCGCCTCTAACACCTTCATCAGCAGTGATTAAATATTCAGACTCACAATCAGTGATCCTAGTAGCAATCGAGTCTGGTGAAAAACCACCAAAAATAATCGAGTGTACCGCACCTATTCGTGCGCAAGCCAACATTATGTAAGCTAGTTCGGGTATCATTGTTAAGTAAATTGTTACTCGATCCCCTTTTTGAACTCCTAAACTTTTCAAACCATTAGCTGCTTTACAAACATTTTGATGCAATTCTTTGTATGATATCTTTTTTGAATCAGCTGGATCATCACCTACCCAGATAATTGCAGTTTTGCTTGGATTTTTTTTAAGATGTCTATCAATGCAATTAGCTGATGCGTTTAATGTTCCGTCATAAAACCATTTAATTTTTACTTCTTCTTTACTGTATTTAACGTCTTTAATTTTTGAGTATTTTTTAATCCAAGTAATTCTTTTTCCCTCTTTAGCCCAGAATTTATCGTTCTCTTTGATTGAAAGTTTATATTTCTTTTTATATTTAGACTCATTAACATAAGCATGATTTGCCCAACTATCTGAAACTTTTATTAAAGATTTTCCATCAGCATCTTCAAGTAGTTTTGGTGCTTTAAAATTAAACTTTCTAGGTTTTGCTTTCCTTGATCTAGATTTTATTTTTTTTCTTTTTTGATATTTCGATTTTTTTGTTTTTTTTACTTTTCTAGATTTCTTTTTATATCTAATAATTTTTTTAGACTTTTTTCTTCTAGTCTTTTTCGTTTTTTTAGATTTTTTTTTCTTTTTTTTTCTTTTAGCCACAATTTCTCCTAATTAGGTTTTATTTTACCCATCTTATAAATAATTTTCCAGCTTTTATAATCAATTGGCATTACTGATAATCTACTCTGTTTGATAAGTGGTAAATGAGAAATAGTCTTTGTTTTTTTAATCTTTTCAAGTGATATTGGGTATTTTATATACTCTTCGAACCTAACCTGGACGGCTACAAATCTTTTTTTTTTATCAGTTTTGTCAATAAATGCTTCTTTAATTACTTTTACAATGCCCACAATTTCTTTTCCAATATTCGAATGATAAAAAAAGCATAAATCACCTACCTTCATTGCTTTCAAATTATTGGCTGCTTGATAATTCCTAACACCATCCCAAGCCGCCCCTTTTTTTCCGGCTTTTATTTGTTGTTCAATTGACCAAACGTCAGGTTCAGATTTCATTAACCAATATTTCATTTAACTTTATTGAATAAATATACCCAAATATCAATGATTAATGAATTTTTAAAATCAAAAAGTCGATCATATCTATAATCGAATAGTTCTAATTGCATATTTTTGGATTACTTAAAAATAACAAACAAAGATGGCTTAAATTTGATTTTATAATTTTAGACCTGGCCCTTTCATATAAGGAGCATTTTTATCAAGAGGCCATCTTGATTTTGCAAATACCGTGATATCATCAATCAAATTTTTTTTAAACCTTTGTATACCTGCCCAAGCAATCATAGCGGCGTTATCACCACAAAACTTTAGATCTGGGTAAATAGTTTCAAAGCCCATTTCATTAGATAAAGATGACAAATTTTTTCTTATTGTTTCGTTGGCCGCAACACCACCAGCTACTATCAATTGAAATTTTTCTTTTTTTGTTTTTTCCCTAAACATTTCAACAGCAACTTTAGTTTTCTTATAAAGAATTTTATTAATTGTATTTTGAAAAGAAGCTGCCAAGTTATATTTTAATTTAATTTCCCCATTAATTTTTTTTGACTCTCTAAGTACTGCCGTTTTAAGACCAGCAAAGGAAAGATTACAACCTGCTTTGTTTATTATTGGTTCAGGAAGTTTAAAAAATTTTTTGTCTCCTAATTTTGAAAATTTTTCAACATTTGGCCCGCCAGGATAACCCAAGTCTAACATTTTTGCTGTTTTATCAAACGCTTCTCCTAAAGCATCATCGATCGTAGTTCCTAATTGTTCATATTCATTTACATCTTTAACTATTAAAAATTGAGTATGACCTCCTGAAATTAATAATAATAAATAGGGAAATTTAATTTTTTTTTCTAAGCCAGGACTTAACGCATGTCCTTCCAAATGATTCACTCCAATAAAAGGTTTGTTAGAAAATGCTGCAATTGATTTTCCAATATTAAGACCAACAGTCAAACAAACTATCAAACCAGGCCCAGCGGTTGCCGCTACACCATCTAATTCATCAATAGAAATTTTACTTTCTTTTAAAGCTGTATCTATAATGTATTCAATATTTTCCAGGTGAGCTCTAGCTGCCAACTCAGGTACAACACCACCAAATTTTTTATGCTCTTCGATCTGACTTGAAACTATATTGGACAAGATGTCCGCAGTTCCTTTGTCATTTTCTCTTATGACAGCAGCAGCCGTTTCATCGCAACTGGTTTCTATTCCAAGAAAAGTTATTTTTTTAGTCATTCGATTTATAATTTAAATAGTATAATTTAGATCTTTCAAATATATAATCAATTTATGACTAAAATTACAATTGGTGCCAGAGGAAGCAAGCTTTCAATTGCTTATGTTGAAAAAGTGAAAGAGCTTTTAATTAAAAAAAATACTGATTTGAATGAAGAAAATATAGATTTTAAAGCTATCAAAACTTCTGGTGATATTAATCAAAACGTAAAATTATCTGAAATAGGGGGCAAAAATCTATTTTGTAAAGAAATCGAAGAGAAACTTTTGAAGAAAGAAATTGATATTGCTGTTCACTCCTTAAAAGATATGGAGTCTGTAGAGGATAGCAACCTTATCATTGGCGCATATATAAAGAGAAATGATTATAGAGACGTAATTATAAGCAATAAGATTAAAAGCTTAGAAGATCTAAAAGGTAAAATAGTTATTGGCTCAAGCTCTAAAAGAAGAGAATTACAGCTTAAAAAAATTAATAAAAATATTTCTGTAACAAGTATGAGAGGAAATATTGATACTAGAATTAAAAAACTCGAAGAAGGTAAATTAGATGGAGTAATCTTAGCTGCAGCAGGAGTTAAAAGTTTGAATTTAGATGATAAAATAGGTCTTTCTTTTAAAAGTGAAGAAGTTTTACCAGCGGTAGGTCAAGGAATTATAGCTGTCCAATGTAATAAAGATGATGATGAAGTTAAAAATCTTTTGAGAAATATAAATGATACAGAAACCGAAATATGTGCAAAATCTGAACGTGCAATGTTGCAAGCAATCAAAGGTGATTGCGAAACAGCTGTTGGTGGTTTAGCAATAATAGAAAATAATAATCTTAAATTTACAGCTCAATTATTTTCAGACTCAGGATTAAAAAGTTATGAGTATGAGCTGATGGGCAAACCTAGTGAAGCAGTAAATATTGGAAAATTAGTTGGAGAAGAACTATTAAAACTTGCAGGATCTGAATTTAAAAAAAAATGAACATATTAATTACAAGACCTTTAATAGACTCAGAAGATTTAATGGGAAAGCTTTTCTCTCTAGGACATAAGATTGTTCATATCCCAACACTAAAGATCTCAGCATCTAATGCTAATCCAGTAGATGCAAAAAAGTATGATGCGTTTATTTTTACAAGTGCCAACGCTATTAGAAATTTAAAGTTGGATAATCAAGATACTAATAAAATATGTTTTTGTGTGGGCTCCATTACTGAAAAAATAGTAAGACTAAAGGGATACAATAATACAATTTCTGCCGGAGGAACTGTAAATGCTCTAAAAAATATAATTTTAAATTCAGATCAGATTGATAAAAAAAAATCTATTGCTTATTTTTGTGGGGACTACATATCTTCAAATTTAGATAAAGAACTTAAAAACGAGGGATTTCAGCTAGATAAAATTATTAACTACACCTCTGAAAAAATTACTGAACTTAATGAAGAAAATAACAAAATAATTAAAAATCATCCTCCTGACATAATTTTTATTTACTCTCAAAGGAGCGCTGAGAGCTTTATTGAAATAGTAAAAAAATACTCTCTGAATGGGTTGATGACAGAGTCAAGAGTATTATGTATAAGTGAAAAAGTTTTAGATGTATTAAAAAAATCAGGGTGGAAAAAATTGGAAGTTTTTCAGCCAGGAGAAGAGTTAGAAAAATTGAAAGATTAAAAGTATGGAAGTGTTACAAAATTTTAAAAACTTATTTTTTGATGTGTGGAACAAAGGTATATCTGGAATTAATATTTCAGAAATAATAATTGCCTTATTAATTTTTTTATTTTTTTTATTTTTAAGGGGTGTTTTTTCAAAGTTTGTAGTTAAAAGATTAGAAAATTACGTATCAAAATCTACAAATAATTTTGATAATTCTCTTGTTTTTTCAATGGAGGGACCAGCAAAGTTCTTTCCAGTGGTTTTAGGATTTTTTGTTTCTACCAGTTATTTAACTGTTGAAACACAAGCGGCTGAATTTTTAGAAACTATCAATCGATCTTTAATAACTATTTTAATATTTTGGACATTCCATCAAGTCATTGGACCTTTATCAGTGGTAATCAAATCGGTAGGAGGCCTGCTTTCAAAAGATTTAATCAATTGGATTATAAAAGCCATAAAAGTTCTAATTTTTATTTTAGGAGCCGCAGCTGTCCTTGAGCTTTGGGGTATAAAAATTGGTCCAATCATCGCTGGCTTAGGTTTATTTGGTGTAGCAGTTGCACTTGGAGCTCAGGATCTATTTAAAAATTTGATTTCAGGCATATTAGTTTTAGTCGAGAGAAGATTTCAGGTTGGCGACTGGATTTACGTTGAAGGAGTTATTGAGGGCACCGTAGAAAGCATAGGTTTTAGATCAACTGTAGTGAGAAGATTTGATAAATCTCTAGCAACGATTCCAAATTTTCAATTTGCTGAAAATGCAGTGATTAACAATACTCAAACAACAAACAGAAGAATTAATTGGATGATTGGTTTGGAATATCGAACTAGCAGTGAACAATTAAAAAATATTAAAAAAGAAATTGAAGATTACATTAAAAAAAGTGATGATTTTGTTAAATCCGAAGACACTTTATTATCAGTCAAAATAGATCAATTTGCTGCAAGCTCTATAGATATAAGACTGATTTGTTTTACAAAAACAAAGCACTTTCAAGAATGGCTTAATGTTAAAGATACTTTAGCTTTAGAAATTAAAAACATTGTAGAAAAAAATAAAGCTTCATTTGCATTCCCAAGTACATCGGTTTATGTGGAGAAAAATTCATGAAGTCAGTTTTAATACTATTTGATAATGTAATTACTCTTTACATTTGGATATTAATCATTAACGCAGTTATAAGTTGGTTAGTTGCTTTTAATATCTTAAACACTGGAAATAGGTTTGTTTATTCAGTTCTTGATTTTTCTTACAGATTAACCGCTCCTGCTTTAAACTATATAAGACGGTTTTTACCGAACTTAGGCTCAATAGACATTTCTCCAGTAATATTAATTTTAGCGCTAATGTTTTTAAGGAATTTTGTTTTTGAAATGTTTGCCCCAAGTTTATTTTAATGATGATTATTGATGGAAAAAAAGAAGCTGAAAATTTAAGACAAGAAATTAAAAAAGAAATTAACGAATTAAAGTCTAAAAATAATAAAGTTCCTGGATTAACTGTCATATTAATTGGCGATTTTGCGCCAAGCCAGATTTACGTTAAGAATAAAGAAAAAAGCGCGAAAGAGGTTGGAATTAATTCTAATGTTATTAGATATCCAAAAGAAGTAACAGAAGAGGAAGTTTTAAAAAAAATTGAAGATCTTAATAATGATACAAATGTTTCTGGTATACTAGTTCAATTACCTTTGCCTCCTCAAATTAATAAGGAAAAAATTATTAATGCTGTAAGTCCTAAAAAAGATGTAGATGGATTTCATCCTATAAATGTTGGCAACCTTTCATCTGGCCATAATGCTTTAGTTCCTTGTACGCCTTTAGGATGTTTATATTTGATAAAAAAAGTTGAAAAAAATTTAACAGGAAAACATGCGGTTATCATTGGCAGATCAAATTTAAATGGTAAACCTATGGCTCAATTACTTTTAAAAGAAAATTGTACAGTTACTATTGTCCATTCAAAAACAAAAGATTTAAAACTAGAGTGTTTAAAGGCTGATATTTTAGTTGCTGCAGTTGGAGTAGCTAAATTAGTAAAGGAAGATTGGGTAAAAAAAAACTCAATAGTTATTGATGTTGGAATAAATAAAGTGGGGGATAAAATTGTAGGGGATGTTGATTTTGATGCTGTAAAAGAAAAATCCAAAGCTATAACTCCGGTTCCTGGCGGGGTAGGACCAATGACAATCGCTTGTTTATTAAAAAATACCTTAGATTGTTTTAAAGCTCGTTAGACTTTGATTTATCAATTTTTAAGTACTTACTATTTCTAAATCTTATTATTACAGTAGCTAAGGCTACAATTAAAATTGCAACAGATATATAAATTAAGTTTGTCGGATCGCTCTCTTTGTCTTGTAATATAATAAACCGGGCTAAGGCAGTTATTGCAATCACCAAAGGATAGGTAATTCTTACTGCTCTTGTTTCCCAATAAGATCTAACTAATCCGATAACTTCTATGTAGATGAACATCAATAGAAGGTCTGCTAGTGTAATATCTCTATTCTCGTACATTTCTCTCATCTCTAAGAAGAAAGCAATGATTGTTGAGATTAGGACAACTACAACAGCTGCTAGCTGAATATTTCGAATCGAATTGTTCATTTAAAAATATTGTATCAAAAATTTAACCTTTATTTAACTGTTTAGAATGAAATTTAATAAAATTTTCAACTTTTTTCTTATTAAAGGTTTTGTTTTCTTCAAAAGAAACTTTTTTCATTGAATAGGCTTTGTTTTTCGTTTTCCTTGAAAGAATTGTGACATTACCCTTGTACAAGCTCAAAACTATTTCACCAGAGACTTGATTTCTTTTTTTATCAATTATTTTTTGAAGTTTAATTCTTTTTTTTGAAAACCAATATCCATTGTAAACTAATTCAGCATACTCAGGCATAACCCTTTCTTTTTCGTGGGCTGTTTTTTTATCTAAAGTAACTGACTCAATTGCTCTATGTGCTGTATATAACAAAGTTCCACCAGGTGTTTCGTAAACACCTCTTGATTTAATACCAATAAATCTATTTTCAACAAGATCAACTCTTCCAATGCCATTTTTCCCAGCAAGAATATTCAATTTATCTAAAAGTTTATCAGGCCTTAATTTTTTTCCATTTACAGCAACAGGATCACTACTTTTAAAAGTAATTTTTACTTTCGTTTTTTTGTTTGGAGCTTTTTCCGGTGAAACGGTTCTTTGAAAAATAAATTCTGGTGCAGAATTTTTAGGATCTTCTAAAACTTTGCCTTCTGTAGAGGTATGAAAAATATTATCATCAACGGAGAAAGGGGGCGCTCCCTTTTTATCTTTAGGAATTGGAATATTATTTTTTTTTGCGTATTTAATTAAGTCTGCTCTAGATTGTAATTTCCATTCTCTCCAAGGCGCGATAGTTTTAATTTTCTTTCCGCCAAAAAAAGCGTAACCAAGTTCAAATCTAACTTGATCATTACCTTTTCCCGTGGCTCCATGTGATACAGCATAAGCTTTAAATTTTTTTGCTATGGCTATTTGTCTTTTAGCAATTAAAGGTCTAGCAATTGAAGTACCAAGTAAATAAACACCTTCGTAAACAGCATGTGCTCTTATTATTGGAAATACATAATCTTTTACAAATACATTTTTCAAATCTTCGATTATTATATTTTTAACCCCAAGACGTTTTGCGTTGGTTATAATTTTTTTCTTATTAATTTCTTGGCCAATGTCTGACGTATAAGCAATTACTTCTGCATTATAATTTTCTTGTAACCATCTTAAAATAATTGAAGTATCTAATCCACCAGAGTAGGCTAATACAATTTTTTTCATTTAGCCGCAGGTTTTTTTCGCAGTGTTATATGCCTTTGTAAATCCCATCATTGAATAATGATCAGTAGTTTCCGCACCTTTCGTTGTTCTAGCTTTAACAATAAGATTTGTTGCTTTTTTCATTAATTTAATAAAATTTTTTTCTTCACGATCATCTAATAACCAAGCGAAATTTTTTTGTGAAAAAAAAGAATATCTTTTTTTTCCTGAGCTAGCTGTAACGGTAGAACTTTTGTAATCGTGGCCACTTGTAACGCTAACCTCATCTTTAATGTTCTCACCAGGTCTAAAAGTCACAAACAATTTAGATTGATCTCTTTGAATTGCCCCTGGAGCTCTTTTTGTGGGAACAGTTTGAGCAAAACATATTTTACCTTTTTCCGTCTCAGCAACAAAGCTTTCCCAATTTTTATATTTACCGGTTGATCTTGGGGTATTAGCAAAGGCGCTAAAAGAGAAGATTACGAGAATAATTAATAGCAATATTTTTTTGACCACCATAATTCGTTTTTATACTAAATTATTTTGATTTCAACGCTCGATTAAGGTGACGGATTTGGGTTGTTGTTGTGAATTTCATTCACTCTTTCCATCATTTCATCCGTAAATTCTATGTTTATGCTTTCAACATTTTCTTTAAGTTGATCCATTGTGGTTGCTCCAATTATATTACTTGTTACAAATGGTCTAGAATTAACGAAGGACTGAGCCAGTTGAACCATTGTTAGATTTAAATCTTTAGCAAGTTCAAAATATTTATCATAGGCTTTCATTGCCAAAGGATTTAAATGTCTTTCCCAACCTTTAAAAAGTGCCATTCTTGAATCTTTAGGCATTTTACCATTCCTATATTTTCCAGATAATCCTCCTGCTGCAAGCGGATAATAAACAAGTAAACCACATTTCTCCCTAATAGAAATTTCTGACATGCCTATTTCGTAAGTTCTGTTTACTAAGTTGTATGGATTTTGCACTGACATCATCCTGGGCGCACCTTTATTTTTTGAAATTTCAAGATATCTAGATAAACCATATGGCGTTTCATTAGACATACCAATATGTCTTATCTTTCCACTCTTTATAAATTTATCTAAAGCTTCAAGAATACTCTCAAAACTATTCCAATTTCCCTCTTTATTATTATATAGAAAATCTCTACTACCAAAATAATTAGTAGATCTTTCAGGCCAATGTAGCTGATACAAATCAATATAATCTGTTTTTAATCGTTTTAAACTTCCGTCAATAGCTTCCTTAATTTTCTTTTCATCAAAATTATTTCCTCCACCTCTTATCCAACTACATCCTGGTCCAGCAACTTTAGAAGCTAAAATAATTTTTTCTCTATTTTTTCTTTTTTCGAACCAATTACCAATCATTACCTCTGTTTTACCAAAGGACTCTGAAGTTGGAGGAACAGAGTAAAGCTCTGCCGTGTCAAAAAAATTTATTCCTTGGGATACTGCGTAGTCCATTTGTTCAAAAGCATCTTTTTCAGTATTCTGAGTTCCCCATGTCATTGTGCCAAGACAAATTAAACTCACATCAATATCTGTGGTTCCAAGTTTTCTAAATTTCATAAAAATTAATATTTATGGCTCTTTTTTAGGTCAATTTTTGACTATTGAAAAGTTTTTAAAAAAACATATATATAAAGTATGGAATTTAACAAACAAACATCAACAGTAAGATCATCAGCTTCTGAGGCAATTATAGATCAGGGTTTACGTTCTTACATGCTTAAAGTTTATAACTATATGGCTTCAGGTGTTTTATTGACAGGTTTAATAGCTCTTGCATTTTTTAAAATGGCTGTTGTGACTTCAAACGAGGGGCAGATTATTGGTTTAACAAACTTTGGAAACACAATTTACGCTTCAGGACTTAAATGGGTAATCATGTTAGCTCCTTTAGCAGTAGTCTTTTATATGAGTTTTGGGATTGCAAAAATGACAGCAGCGAAAGCCCAAACTACTTTTTGGATATTCGCAGCTTTAATGGGTGCATCGCTTTCATCAATATTTTTAATTTACACTGGAGCAAGTATAACTAGAGTTTTTTTCATTACTGCTGGAACATTTGGCGCAATGAGTATTTACGGCTACACAACTAAGAGAGACTTAACAAAGTTAGGTTCATTTTTAATGATGGGTCTATTTGGTATCATAATTGCTTCAATAGTTAATATTTTTATGAAATCTACAATGATGTACTTTGTAATTTCTATAATCGGAGTATTAGTTTTCGTAGGTTTAACAGCTTATGATACTCAAAAAATAAAGAACATGTATTTAGTAAGTGATAGCGGAGAGATGATGGGTAAAAAAGCTGTCATGGGTGCTCTAACTTTATACTTAGATTTTATAAATCTATTTATAATGCTTTTAAGACTTTTCGGCCAAAGAAGATAATTACTTCACTAATTTTAATTTATTCCAACTAGTTTTATTTATAAGCTGATTTAAATTTTCTGATTTTTTTAGAATTGCTCCATTTTTATCCTTAATGAGATATTTTTCATTAAAATATTTTGGTTTAAGATTTTTTAAAATTCTTAAGACAGGTTTTTCGGAAGCCCTTTGATAAACATTGAATGAGACTTCTTTTAAACCAGAAGTAAACGAATAATCTTTCCAGGAACCATTTGAAACCATTTTCGCATATAAATTTAGAATACTTTGCAATTCTTTTTTTATAAAAAATTTTTCTCTTTCATTTTTTTTAGCTTCATTATTAATTATAAGTCTTATTTTGTTCATAACTTATACCTGTTTATTAGAGGTAACTGCATCGCTGTAAAAATTATTGTAATTGGTAACATACCCCAAACTTTAAAGTTTACCCAAGTCGACTCTGGTTGGGTACGCCAGACAACCTCATTTAATAAAGCTAAAAAGACAAAAAAATAAGCCCACCTTGAATTAAGTTTTCCCCATCCTTCATCATTTAATTGAAACGCTGTATGTAAAAACAATTTTAAAAAATTTTTATTAAAAAAGGATTTACTTACAAGAAGAATAGCTGCAAATATCAAATTTACTATTGTTGGTTTCATATAAATAAAAATTGGATTATTAAAATATAACGTCAAACCACCAAATAATGAGATCACTACAGCACCAATTAATGGCACATAGGGAATTTTTTTTTCAATAAAGTACATGATAGCGACTGCTATTAATGTTGAAATTATCAATGGTGGAATTGCTGCACTTAAGTTATTGCCACTTTTATAGTAAATAGAAAAAAAAATTAATAAAGGGCCAAAGTCTGTAATAAATTTTAAAAAAGACTTATTCACAAATAATTATTAGCATATAATAAAATTTTATTAAATTAGATATTGATTTCTGAATAAAAATTATTAACTATCTGGTATGGGCGTAAGTAATACAGCTAAATTTTCTATCGGTGAAGTCGTAAAACACAGGCACTTTGATTTTAGGGGTGTGATTTATGATGTTGATTTTGAATTTAATAATTCAGAGGAATGGTACCAGTCTATTCCAAAAGAAGTTAGACCTAGAAAAGATCAACCATTTTATCATTTACTTGCCGAGAGCAATGACGTCACTTATGAAGCGTATGTCTCTGAACAAAACCTTCTTTTAGACCAATCAAAAGAACCAGTTAAGCACCCACTTATAGAAGAAATTTTTTCAGGAAAAAAAGGCTCAAGTTACCACAAAATATCCAACTAATATTTACTGCCTAAAATTCAACAATTTTTATTCAAACCTCAGACACAGAGAATCTATATGATTTTTATGTTTTAGCCCAATTGAGGATAAACTTCTTTAGTTATACTCCCTCCTAATTCTCAGTTGGGCCCATAAAACAACTTCACATAAAAAAAATATTATAGTAGTTAAAGTCTTATGTTTAAAATATTAAACTTAAGCAATATATTTTATTGGATTGAGAAATTAATTGGATTTATAAATTCAATCTTTTTTATTTTACTCTTGGTTGCACTTTCTTTTGCATTAATTTTTTCACCACCAGATTACTTGCAAGGAGATAGTGTAAGAATAATGTATGTACATGTTCCTTCAGCATGGATTGGTTTAGCTTCTTTTTCTTCAATTGCCATATTGTCCATTGCACATTTTATTTTTAAAATAAAAAATATTAAATTAATAACTAAAAGTATTGCTCCAATAGGTCTTATGTTTACATGCTTGGCATTAGTTACAGGCTCTATTTGGGGGCAACCTACATGGGGAACATGGTGGGCATGGGATGCTCGAATAACATCTATGTTGATCCTTGCTCTTTTTTATGTTGGATTTATCTCAACTCATAAATTTATTTCAGATGAAAACAAAGCAAACAAAATTTCTAGTATTATTGCGATAATAGGTTTAATCAATATTCCTATAATTAAGTACTCCGTTGATTGGTGGAACACACTTCATCAACCTGCAAGTATTAAGTTAACTGGAGAAAGCTCAATCCATTCTTCTATGTTAATGCCATTATTGTTAATGTTTTTTGTCTTAATATTGTATTGTGCGCTAATTTTTCTAATGAAATACAAGACAGAAATCATTAGAATAAAGAAAAAAAACTTAAAAAGATTATGATACAAAATTTTTTATCAATGAACGGTTACGGTCTATTTGTTTGGGGGTCTTTCGCAATTACTTTTATTGCGTGTGGATTGCTTTATTACAAAACGTTCAAAACACTTAAAAAATACGAAAGAGATTTTGCGAAAGAGATTAACGAGCTTTCAACTGAGAGAAAGAAAATAGTTATCGAGAATTCAAAAGTAGCTTCACAAGTTTTATCCTCATCTAGCAAAACTATTTAAAGCATTTAATGCTCCCAAAAAAAGTAAAAAAAAGGGCATCACTCTTAGTCATAACGTTACTGGCAACAGTTATAGGAATATTCTTTATTCTTCAGTCATTAAATAAAAATATTTTATATTTTAAATCTCCTACAGATATAAAAAATAATCAAAATATAAATTTTGAAAAAAAAATTAGAGTAGGTGGAATGGTTAAAAAAAATTCATTAATAATTAAAGAGGAAGAAATAAAGTTTATAATCACTGATTTTAATAATGAGCTTAATATTAGCTTTAGGGGCACAGTTCCTAACTTATTTTCAGAGGAAAAAGGTGTTGTTGCTGAAGGAAAATTACAAGATAAAACTTTTTTTATAGCTGATAGAATTTTAGCAAAACATGATGAAAATTATATGCCTCCAGAATTAAAAGATATGATGAAAACAAATGTTAAGTAATCTAGGAAATATATTATTATTTTTAAATGTAATTTTAAGTTTTAGTATTATTTATACTGCTAACAGAAATCTAAAAATATCTGGAGGAGTAGATAAAAATATCTTTCAACTAAGTTTAATCCAGAGCACATCAATAATCATTTGTTTTTTTGTTTTGATAGCTGCTTTTATTGTCTCAGATTTTTCTTTAATCACCGTTTATCAAAACTCACATTCTTTAAAGCCTTTATTTTATAAGATCGCAGGAACATGGGGAAACCATGAAGGCAGTTTATTGCTTTGGGCTATCATTCTCTCAATATTTTCTTTTTTATTCTTAGTCTACAATAAAGATCACCCAAAAAAATTTAGACTTTTAACTTTAATAATTCAAAATATTTTAATTCTTGGTTTCCTTTTTTTTATTCTTTTTAATTCAAATCCTTTTAGTAGAATTTCTCCAATTCCATCAGAAGGCCTTGGTTTAAATCCAATATTACAAGATCCAGCTTTAGCTATTCATCCGCCACTTCTTTATATAGGTTTTGTTGGTGCATCTATTTATTTTTCAGCAGCAATAGCATCGCTAATTACTAATTATTCAGAAAAATCATTTTCTCTTTCTATTAAAAATTGGGTTTTAATATCATGGTGTTTTCAAACACTTGGAATTCTTGTTGGCTCTATATGGGCTTACTATGAATTGGGCTGGGGAGGATTTTGGTTTTGGGATCCAGTAGAGAATGCATCTTTGTTGCCTTGGTTTGCAATGACAGCTTTATTTCATTCATTAATTGTTTTCGAAAAAAGAAATTTATTTTATTTTTGGGTAATAATCCTCTGTTTAATTACTTTTACTTTAAGTGTTACAGGAACCTTTTTAGTAAGATCTGGTATTTTAAATTCTGTTCATACATTTGCGAGCGATCCAACTAGGGGGATTTATATATTAATATTTTTAAGTTTAATGATATTTGGATCTATTTTTCTCCTTTTTCAAAAGTATAAAAAAGAAAATTATGATTTAAATCGTAACAGTAAAGAAACATTCATTTTAGTTAATAACTGGTTTATGATGTTTTACTTAATTACCGTTTTACTAGGAACTATTTACCCTATTTTTACTGATGCTTTAACAGATAATAAAATTTCGGTAGGCCCCCCTTTTTACAATACAATTATATTTCCGGTGGTTGTTGTATTTCTCCTATTTATGGCTTTAGGACCTAAAGCAAAATGGATAAAAAACAAATTTGAAAATATTAGAATTTATTTTCTTATACTAATCGGCGCGATTTGTTTAAATTTAGCAATAATATTTTTCTTTAAAAGCTATTCCTTATTATCTAATTTTATTATTATCAGCGCTCTATTTTTGATCATTTCCTCTTTAATGGATATAGCAATGGCTCTTAAAAAAAATAAATTAGATTTTGCTAGAATTATTTCACATACGTCTTTTGGTTTTTTAGTTTTATTCATTGGATTGAATGATATTTTTTCATTGGAAAAAGATTATAATATTAAATTAGGGGAAACAAAAAAATTTGAGAATTACTCCATTCAGTTACAAAATTTAGATTTAAAAAATTATAAAAATTATCAAGCAGTTATTGGAAAATTAGAAATAAAAAATTTAAATTCAAATCAAACCAATATTTTAAATCCAGAAATAAGAATTTACAATGAGCCCAAAACTCTAACTTATGAAGCAGCTATTAAAACCAGTTTAATAAAAGATTATTATTTAACTATGAGCAATATTGATAGATCAGATTATTATAATATTAAGTTTCAAAAAAAACCATTAATGGCTTGGATATGGATTTCGGTAATTATGATTGTTGTTGGTGGCTCTATAAGACTATTTAGTGATGCAAAAAATAATTAAGATAACAATTTTATTCATTTTCTTATTTGTAATAGGTATATTTTATATAAGTCTAACAAGAGAGACAAATTATAATACCTCAAGTTTAATAAATAAAGAGACGCCCGAATTTAAAATTATTTCTTTTGATAATTCAAATTTCTATACAAGAAATGACATAAAAAAAAATAATTATACATTAATAAATTTTTGGGCATCATGGTGTGCTCCTTGCAAAATTGAACATCCTGTATTAATGAAATTGTCCCAAAAAAAAAATTTAATAATATTAGGTATCAATTTTAAGGATAAAGAGTCACAAGCTAAAATTTTTTTAAGTGAACTAGGTAATCCGTATGATTTATTAGCGAAAGACAAAAATGGTAAACATTCAGTAAAATTTGGTATTTATGGAATTCCAGAAAGTATATTAATAAATAAGGAATTAATGATTATTCAAAAATTTGTAGGACCACTATCAGTTGACGACTATAATAATATTATCAAAATTATAGAGTAATTATGAAATTAAATTTAATTCTATTATTATTTATTTTTTTTTCAAAATTTTCTTTTGCGGCAGAAAAGACTGTCGATACAAATTTAATTCATAAAAATTTACGCTGTCTAGTCTGTCAAGGACAATCAATTTCAGACTCGAATTCTGATTTTGCTCAAACAATAAAATTAGTTGTGAAAGATTTAATTGATGAGGGCAAAACAGAAGATGAAATTTATGAATTTATGTCTGAAAAATATGGAGACTGGATTGTTTTTAAGCCTCAATTTAATACTCAAAATTCCTTGTTATGGATTTTGCCCTATATAGTGCTAATTTTTGGAGGGTTTTTCATTTTCTTTTTTCTAAAAAAAAGACAATAAAGCACTAAAGGAAACTGTACATATTAAACATTTAGTTGTATTTTTTTAGTATGAAATTCAAACTACTTATTGGTTTAATGATTGCCTTTTTAACGTTTGGTAATGTGAATGCAGATCAAGGAGATTCTGACATTTCATTTTACACAGGCACTTTTGACGTTATAGATAAAGAAGGGGATGATCAAACCACTTTATTCGGAGTAGAACACAAAAATCCAAATTTGTTTAGAGATACTTTTCTTGGCAAATTCAAACCTGTCACAGGCGCTTTTATGACAGGGAATAGTTCAGTTTACCTTTACACAGGTATTGAAGGTCAATATGGAATTGGACCTTTAAAAATTTTGCCGAGTTTTACCCCCGGTTATTATGAAAAAGGTGACGGAAAAGATTTAGGAAGCGCTTTAGAATTTAAGAGTGAAGTTAAGATAGGTCTTGATATTTTTGAAAATTCTAATTTAAGTTACAGTTATAGCCATATTTCAAATAATGATTGGGGTGAAACAAATCCTGGAACAGATAATCAACACATTACTTTTTCAAAAAACTTTTAATAATCATGAGTCTTAAAGATTGTTATAATTTTGAAGATTTTAGACGATTAGCAAAAAAAAACTTACCAGCTCCAATTTTTCATTACATAGATGGTGGCTCAGATGATGAGACCACTTTAAAAAGAAACACAGAGTCATTTTTAAAATGTGATTTAGTACCCAACATACTGGCTAGTGTGGGAGAACCCGATCTATCAACTACTGTTTTTGGGCAGAAAATTGATATGCCTTTATTTTTAGCACCTACCGCGATGCAAAGACTATATCATCATGATGGAGACAAAGCATCTGCAAGAGCAGCAGAAAAATTTGGAACCTTTTACAGTATGTCGACCATGGCAACCTCTTCAATTGAGGAAATAGCCAATGTTGCTAGCGGGCCTAAGATGTTTCAACTTTATATTCATAAAGATCAAGGTTTAACAGATAATTTAATAGATAGATGTAAAACAGCAGGATTTAAATCTTTGTGTTTAACTGTTGACACAGTTGTAGCAGGAAATAGAGAAAGAGATCATAAATGGGGTTTTACTACGCCACCTAAATTAACTTTAAAAAGTATAATGAGTTTTGCAATGCATCCCAAATGGGCATTTAATTATTTAACAAATAAAAAATTTGAATTAGCAAATGTTTCTCATTGGACAAAAAAAGGCTCAAGCATAGCAAAAGGGGTTATGGAATATATTAATGAGCAATATGATCCTGCAATGAGTTGGAAAGATGCTGAGTATGTTGTCAAAAAATGGGGAGGACCATTTGCATTAAAAGGTGTCATGTCAGTTGAAGATGCTAAAAAAGCAATTGATATTGGAGCTTCTGCAATTTTGTTATCCAATCATGGTGGAAGACAATTAGACGGCTCTCGATCACCTTTTGACCAACTTCCGGCAATAAAAGAAGCAGTAGGAGATAAATTAGAAATTATTTTAGATGGAGGCATTAGAAGAGGTACTCACGTTTTAAAAGCTTTATCATTAGGTGCAACAGCTTGTAGCTTTGGAAAAGGTTTTTTATTTGCATTAGGTGCTGGTGGCCAAGCTGGAGTAGAGCAAATTTTAAAAAGAATGAGAGAAGAAATAAGAAGAGACATGATTTTATTAGGCTGTAAGAGCATAAAGGAGCTAAATAGCTCAAAAATTGCATACAGGTGATGCAATTTGGGAGTTTGAAAATTAAAAAAAATTTAATTAAAATTTGATTATGAAATTAGCAAAAAATTTAGAACGGTTAGGAACCGAGACAGCTTTTAGCGTCTTAGCAGAGGCTAAGAAACTTGAAGCTCAAGGAAGAGAAATGATCCATTTAGGATTGGGTCAACCTGACTTTAAAACACCTCAGCATATTATGGATGCAGCAAAAAAAGCAATTGATGATGGACATCATGGATATGTTTTAGCAAACGGAATTACAGAATGCAGACAAGCTGTTTCTAGAAAAATTAAAAGTTTATACAAAAAAGATGTAGATCCAGAGAGAATTATGATTATGCCAGGAGGAAAACCTACAATGTATTATGCTATTCAAATGATTGGCGAACCTGGCGCAGAAATAGTTCATCCTACACCTGGATTCCCAATTTATGAGTCGATGATAAATTATACTGGCGCTAAAGCTGTGCCCTATGATTTAACAAAAGAAAAAGATTTAAAGTTTGATCCAGAAAAAATTCTATCTTTAATAACTGATAAAACAAGATTGGTAATTTTAATTAATCCAAATAACCCCACAGGAAGTTTTGTAGAAAAACCTGCAATAGATTTTCTTGCTGAAGGTTTAAAGAAACATCCGCATGTCTACATATTGAGTGATGAAATCTATAGTAGACAAATTTTTGATGGAAAAGAAATGCCAACTTTTTTTAATTACCCTGATTTACAAGAAAGATTAATAGTGCTTGACGGATGGAGTAAAGCTTATTCTATGACAGGTTGGAGAATGGGTTGGAGTGTGTGGCCAGAAAAATTAATTCCTCACGTAACAAAATTAGCTATCAATAGTTTTTCTTGTGTTAATGCACCTTCACAATTTGCAGGTATAGCTGCGCTTGATGGGCCTGACGACTCTATTCATCATATGATGGAAAAATTTGATCAAAGAAGAAAACTAATTCACAAAGGTTTAAATGATTTACCAGGAGTTACTTGTAGTATGCCAGGCGGAGCGTTTTATGCTTTTCCAAATGTAAGTGGAACTGGAATGAACGGATCAGAATTCTCGAAAAAATGTATGCATGAAGCAGGAGTAGCAATTGTGCCAGGAACAGCTTTTGGCAAAACTTCTATTGATTTTGTGAGGTTCAGTTTTGCCGCATCTAGAGATAACATTCAAAAAGCCCTCGAAAAAATAGGAAAAATGCTTAAGTAGGATATTTAACTATTTTGACCAAAAACAATTAAAATTATAAAGTAATTTTATGAGCAGTTTAAAAATGCCAAAAGTTGATAGTTCAATCTTATCTAAAAAAGATAAGATTCTTTCGGATATTGAAAAAATCATTGATCCGAAAAATGTACTATCACACACAGATGAAATCAGGCCTTATGAAACTGATGCCT
Source organism: uncultured Pelagibacteraceae bacterium (assembly GCA_902590625.1). Lineage (GTDB taxonomy): Bacteria > Pseudomonadota > Alphaproteobacteria > Pelagibacterales > Pelagibacteraceae > Pelagilacustribacter. The sequence continues at coordinate 50,618 of CACIXL010000001.1, forward strand.
TAGCGGCATACAAGCAAGCTCCTTTACTCGTTGTTTTACCTGAAACAGTGAAAGAGGTTAGTGAGATTTTAAAATACTGTAATGATAATAAAATAAAAGTAGTACCTAGAGGTGCGGGAACTGGTTTGTCTGGTGGATCGTTGCCATTGGAAGATTGTATTTTATTGGCAATGGGAAAATTCAACAAAATTTTAGAATTAGATTATGAAAATAGATGTGTGGTTACTCAGCCTTGTGTAACTAATTTGGCTATTACACAAGCCGTTCAAGATAAAGGTTTTTATTATGCTCCTGACCCATCGAGTCAAATAGCATGTTCAATTGGAGGCAATGTGGCCGAAAACTCAGGCGGCGTTCACTCTTTAAAGTATGGAGCGACAACAAATAATTTACTAGGTATCGAAGTGGTTCTTATGGATGGAACAATAACAAGATTTGGCGGCAAGGCTATGGACGCGGAAGGTTATGATTTTCTTGGACTAATGACAGGCTCAGAGGGTTTACTAGGTGTTATGACAGAAGTAACAGTAAAAATTTTAAGAACGCCCGAAGTTGTTAAAGCAGCGTTAATTGGATTTCCAACAATAGAAGATGCCGGAAATTGTGTTGCAGAAATTATTGCTCAAGGATGTATCCCGGCGGGCATGGAAATAATGGATAAAGCTTTAACCAAAGCAACTAATGATTACTCTAAAGCTGGCTACCCGACGGATGCCGAAGGAATGATGATAGTGGAGTTTGATGGCACAGAGCACGAAGTCAATGCATATATAGAAAAAGTAAAAAACATTGCAGAAAAAAATAATTCCTCAAGTTTAAAAATAAGTAAATCTAATGATGAAAGATTAAAATTCTGGGCAGGAAGAAAAGCTGCATTTCCTGCTTGTGGAGTTTTAGCACCAGATTATATGTGCATGGATGGATCTATACCTAGAGGAAAATTAGCGGAAGTGTTGAACGAGATAACAAGATTGTCAAAAAAATATAATTTGCCGGTAGCCAATGCTTTTCACGCAGGAGATGGAAATCTTCATCCTCTAATTATGTTTGATGCAAATGATCCTGAGGAACTTAAAAAATGTGAAGAATTTGGTGCGGATATATTAAAGTATTGTGTGAAAGTCGGTGGAGCTTTAACCGGAGAACATGGGGTTGGAATTGAGAAAAGAGAATTAATGTGTGAAGCATTTAATGATAAAGATATTCAACAACAACTTACAATTAAAGTTGCACTAGACCCTAATTCTCTTTTAAATCCTGGAAAGGTATATCCAATTCTTAGAAAATGTGCTGAGGAAGGAAGGGTTCATGTCCATGGAGGAAAAACAAAATTCCCAGACATTCCTAGATTTTAATCAGAGCACTTTTAATCCATCAACTAGAGAAGAGATAGTTGAGATTGTAAAAGACTGTTACAAAAAAAATATTCCATTAGAAATAAACGGTACAAAATCAAAAAATAAAATTGGAAGAAATTTTCAGTCTGAAAAAACTTTAAGTCTTTCAAAATTTTCTGGGATTATCGAATATAAACCAGAAGAACTATATATAAAAGTTAAGGCAGGAACACCTGTTAAAGATATTGTTGCTGAACTAGATAAAAATAATCAGCAACTTGCCTTTGAGCCAATTGATTTTGGATTCTTATTTAAAGGATCAAGCGATGCAGGAACTATTGGCGGTGTAGTCTCATCAAACTTTGCTGGCCCAAGAAGATTTAAAGTTGGAAGTGCTAGAGATCATTTGTTAGGTTTTCAAGGAGTTAATGGTAAGGGAGAAATTATAAAATCTGGTGGAACAGTGGTAAAAAATGTAACAGGATATGATTTATGTAAACTCCTTTCAGGATCATTTGGCACATTAACAGTTTTAACAGATCTTTCAGTTAAAGTTTTACCCAAGCCTGATAGCAGCAAGACTCTTATAATAAATAACCCTCATTTAAAAAAAGCTATAGAATATTTAGGAATTGCACTTTCTTCATCCACAGATCCATCAGGAGGTGTTTTTTACCCAGAAAAATTTGATAATAATTTTACGTTTAACGATTTAACTCATAAAGGTGCTCTAACTGCTATTAGAATAGAAGGTCCATTAAATTCAGTTGACGAAAGGATAAAACGATTAATTAAAGAATTAAGTCTTCTTGAGAATGAATTTTCTATTTTAGAGTCAGTACAAACAAATATTTTTTGGAATAAAACAAAAAATTTAGAGGTATTTTCAAATAGCAAAAGTAATTTATTGAGAATTGTAGTTCCTGTAAGTGAAACTTTAAATGTAATTCAAAAACTCAAAATTTTTGACGCAAATTACTTTTTAGACTGGGGAGGTAGTTTGATCTGGTTAGAATTAGAAAAAATAAATTTAAAAACACTTAGAGAAATAAAGGAAATTGCACAAGAACACTCTGGTTACTGTACAATAATTAAAGTCGAGGAGGACTTGAAGGCCTCAGCAGATATTTTTACTATTGATCCAATTAAGTATAAAATATCAGAAAAAATTAAAAAAAGTTTTGATCCAAAAAGGATTTTTAACCCAGGTAAAATGTATTCAGGAATATAATGCAAACATCTTTTTCAGATAAACAACTTGAAAATAAAGACAATAAAACGAGTGAGAGTATTGTAAGAAAATGTGTTCATTGCGGAATGTGTAATGCCACATGTCCAACTTATGGAATTAACGGTGATGAATTAGAAGGACCTAGAGGAAGGATTTATTTGATAAAAGATATGCTTGAAAATAACAAACCAGCAAATAAAAAGATCGCCCAACATATAGATAGCTGTCTTTCGTGTTATTCATGTATGACTACTTGTCCTTCAGGAGTGAACTATATGCACCTGATAGATCACGGAAGAAATTATGTTGAAGAGACATATAAAAGACCTTTTTTAGATAGAACTTTTAGATCTATTTTATCTTTTGTGCTTCCAAGGCCAAAAGTTTTTTTAATATTAGCTTTAGTTTCAAAAATAATAAAGCCTTTTAGTTTTTTATTACCTCAATTCTTTAAAAATTCACTTAAGTTAATGCCGGATAAGATACCTTCAAAAAAATTGAAAGTACAAAAAGTCTACACTCCACAAAGTGGTAAAGTAATTTCTAGAGTAGCTCTTTTAACAGGATGTGTGCAAAGAGTTATTTCACCTGAAATAAATGAGTCAACTATTAGATTACTTAATAGACACGATGTCGAAGTAGTAGTTATGCCTGATATTGAATGTTGTGGATCGCTAAACCATCATTTAGGGAAAAAAGATTTAGCTAAAAGTTCATTTGTAAAAAATATAAAAAGTTGGCACGAAGAATATTTATCTAATGGACTTGATGCAATTATAAGCAACACATCTGGATGTGGAACAACTCTTAAAGATTATGGACATATTTTTAAACATGATAAAGAGTTTAAAAAAATGGCTAAAAAAATCTCTGAGCTTACAAAAGATGTAACAGAGTATTTGCATGAAAATCTTAAATTAAATTTAAAAAATGATGAAGAAAAAAAATATAAGATAGCCTATCATTCAGCTTGTTCTATGCAACATGGTCAAAAAATTCATAGTCAACCCAAAGAATTAATTTCCAATACTGGTAATGAAGTTTTAGAAATTCCTGAAGGTCATTTATGTTGCGGTTCAGCAGGTACTTACAATATTTTACATCAAAAAATGGCAAAATCATTACTAAGAAACAAAGTAAAAAATATTGAAAAAGTATCTCCCGATTTTATTTCAACTGGTAATATCGGATGTATTACGCAAATTTCTACAGGCACAAGAATACCAATTATACATACTGTAGAACTTCTGGACTGGTTTACTGGAGGACCAAAACCTAATAAATTGCAAAATCTTTAATTATGAAAAAAGTATTTGTTACACGAAAACTTTTAAAAGAAAATGAAGAAAAGTTAAAAGAATTATTCGATGTAAAACTTAATCCAGATGACAAAATTTATTCTGCGGCAGAAATTATTGAAGGATCAAAAAGTTTTGATGGAATTTTGAGTTCTGTAACAGATCCAATTAATTCCGAAACAATTTCCAAGCTATCAAGCTCTATTAAAATTATTGCAAATGGCGCAGTAGGTTTTGGAAATATTGATATCAAAGCTGCTCGCGAAAAAGGTATTACTGTAACAAACACTCCAGATGTTCTTACTGATGCGACTGCAGATATTCAAATTTTACTTTTATTAGGTGCTTCAAGAAAGGCATACGAAGGAAGAATAGCAGCAGAAACACAAAGCTGGAAATGGTCTTGGGATTTTTTACTAGGCAAACAAATGTCTAATAAAAGACTAGGTATTTTAGGTATGGGTAGAATTGGAAGAGCTGTTGCAAAAAGAGCTAAAGCTTTTGGTATGGAAATTCACTACCATAACAGATCTAAATTATCCTCAGATTTAGAGGATGGAGCAATTTATCATAAAACTATTAAAGATCTTTTTGAACAAAGTGAATTTTTGTCTTTAAATTGTCCAGCCACTCCTGAAACCACAAAAATTGTAAATAAAGAAACACTTAGTTATTTAAAAAAAAATACTGTCATTGGGAATGCTGCCAGAGGAGATATTGTTGATGATGACGCCATGGTAGAGGCAATTAAAAATGGAACAGTGTTCGCATATGGATTAGATGTTTATAATGGTGAACCAAAAATTCATCCTGAATATTTAAAATTAAAAAACATTTTTTTATTACCTCATTTAGGAAGTGCGACTAAAAGAACAAGATGGGACATGGGTTATCGAGCTACAAAAAATCTAGAAGATTTTTTTTCAGGAAAAAAACCACAAGATCAAGTAAATTAATACACCTTTAGATTGAATCTTAAAAATTTACTTTAAAATAATTCTAAAAAAATAGAGAGACTCTGAAATGAGATTATGTTTAAATATTTTAGTTAATTAACAACGGAGGACATATGTCAAAAAAAATAAAAGGAGTAAAAACTCCATCAAGACGTAAGTTCTTTAAAGCAGCAGCAGCTACGGGTGCTGCAGCGGCAGCAACTGTTGCAATGCCAAACATTGCATTAGGTGCTCCTCAGACTTTAAAGATGCAAGCGGCTTGGCCGTCAGGCGCTAACATTTTCTTTGAAATGGCTGGCGACTACGCAAAAATGGTAAGCGATATGTCTGGAGGTGAATTAAAAATTGATCTTCAGCCAGTTGGAGCTGTAGTTAAGACTTCGGAGATTGGACAAGCAGTAAGTTCAGGTGTACTTGATATGGGACACTGGGTAACAGCTTACTGGTATGGAAAAAATCCAGCAGCTTCTTTATTCGGTACTGGTCCGTCATACGGAATGTCATCTCAAGAAATTATGGGATGGATAGAATATGGTGGAGGTAGAAAACTTTATGATGAAACTCTTGCAAAAGTAGGTTTCGATTATATTGGTTTCTTCCATATGCCTATGCCTGCACAGCCTTTTGGATGGTTCAAAAAGAACGTAACAAAAGTATCTGATGTAAAAGGCATGAAGTACAGAACAGTAGGATTAGCTACTAACGTACTAACAGCAATGGGAATGGTTGTAAGACAATTACCAGGAGGTGAAATTCAGCCTGCAATGAAGACAGGTTTGATTGAAGCTGCTGAGTTTAACAACCCAACATCAGACTCTCAGTTTGGTATGCAAGACGTTTCTAAGCATTATCACTTAGGAAGCTTCCACCAATCACAAGAGATGTTTGAAATCCCAGTTAATAAGAAGACATTTAATGGATTATCGCCTAAACATCAGGCTATTCTAAAAAATGCTGCTTATGCTGCAAACAGTGATAACTACTTTAAAGCATTAGTAAGATACTCTGCTGACTTATCTAAATTGATGAACCAGCACAAAGTAAACGTGTATCAAACATCTGATGCGATCTTAGCTCAACAGTTAAAAGGTTGGGATAAAGTAATCGGAGATTTCAATAAGAAAGATCCATTCTTTAAAAAGATTGTAGATTCACAAAAAGCTTACGCAAAAAGAGTTATGAAATACTTACTCATGAACCAACCTAATTATAAGTTGGCTTACGAAAATGAGTTCGGCTCTATAGCTAAAGTTAAAATTTAATTATATTTTAAACGTGAAAAGGGGGTGATTTATCACCCCCTTTTTTTATGGAAATAATAAAAAAATTAGCATAATTTAAAAACCATGAGGGGATTTATTCATTTTGCAGATACTTTAAGCACTTCCGTTGGCAAGGCTTTTTCTTGGTGTATCGTAATTTTAATGGGCGGAACTTGCTACGAAGTAGTTATGGCATATGCCTTTAATGCCCCTACCTTATGGAATTTTGATTTTAGTTTACAAATGTACGGTGCGATTTTTATGATGGCAGGTGCTTATACTCTTTCTACTGAGGCTCATGTGAGAGGTGATGTAATTTACAGACTTTTTAAACCAAGAACTCAGGGTTACATCGATTTAATTCTATATTTTATATTTTTCTTTCCAGGTGTGCTTGCTCTTGCATTTTATGGTTATGAGTACGCTTCGCTTGCGTGGAAGATAAAAGAAACTAGTTGGAACAGCCCTGCACAAATTCAAATTTACATGGCTAAATCTTTAATTCCTGCTGCAGGAATATTATTAACGATTCAAGGTATCAGCGAAGTTTGTAGAGCAATCATTTGTATTCAAACAGGACACTGGCCTGCAAGAATGGTTGTAGCAGAGGAAACAGAAAAAATGTTAATGAGAACTTCACAAGACGAGGATCAAAAAGATGTTATTTAGTTTAACTAATCCTGAAATTGCAATTTTAATGATGGGAATATTCCTGTTTGCAGTGCTACTTGGTTTTCCTATAGCTTTTACGCTTATGGCAATGGGAGTTGGATTTGGTTATTACGCTTACTTTGATCCGACAAGAATGGAACATCTTTTTGATAACAGAATTTTTCAATTATTCGTTCAAAATACTTACACCGTTATGGATAATACGGTTCTGACAGCGGTCCCACTCTTTTTATTTATGGGGTATTTAGTTGAAAGAGCAGGGATAGTTTCAAGACTATTTTTTGCGATTAGACTAGCTTCTCATAGACTGCCAGCTTCAATGGCAGTAGCTGCATTAGTTACTTGTGCTTTATTTTCTACAGCGACTGGAATTATCGGAGCCGTGGTAACTTTAATGGGGCTTCTTGCTTGGCCAGCGATGATCAGGGCTGGATACGATAAAAAATTTGCATCTGGAGTAATTTGTTCTGGAGGTTGTTTGGGGATTTTAATACCACCAAGCATTATGTTAATCGTTTACTCTGTAATTGCTCAACTTTCTCCTTTAAGATTATTTGCGGCAGCAATTTTTCCAGGATTATTGTTAGCAGGATTATATATAGCTTATGCGGTTACTTTAGCTTATTTTAATCCTTCGATCGCACCTAAACCACCTAAAGAAGATATTCCACCAAGATCAGTTATTCTAAAAGAGGTAATGGTTTCTTTCTTACCACTTTTCTCATTAATTATTTTAGTATTAGGAACTATTTTAGGAGGACTTGCAACTCCTGCAGAAGCGGCAGCGGTTGGAGCATTTGGGGCGTTAGTGCTGTCATATTTTTACAAAACACTTAAGTGGAAAAATTTTAAAGAGTCGGTATTTTTAACTGCAAAAACAACTGCGATGATCATGTGGTTGTTTATTGGTTCATGGACCTTTGCTTCTGTTTTCTCTTATTTAGGTGGACACGAAGTATTTGAACATTTCTTTAAATCAATGAACCTACAGCCTTGGCAGTTCTTGGTTATTACTCAAATTATAATTTTCTTACTGGGTTGGCCATTAGAGTGGACAGAGATATTAATTATTTTTGTACCAATATTTTTACCTTTAGTAGCATTTTTTGAAGTTAACCCTTACTTTTTTGCAATGTTAATAGCTTTAAATTTACAAACTTCATTTTTAACTCCACCCATGGCGATGTCCGCGTACTATTTAAAAGGCGTACAGAGTAAAAATGTAGAGTTAATGGAAATATTTAAAGGTATTATGCCTTTTCTAGGTATAGTTATATTAGCTATGTTTTTAATGTACCTCTTCCCAGGAATAGCTCTTTGGTTGCCAGATACATTATTTGCTAATTAACAAATTTAAATGATAGACGTTACATCTTTAAGCGCATACGAGTTATCTCAAAAACTTCATTCAGGTGAAATATCTTCCGTTGATCTCTGCACAGCATATCTAGATAGAATAAAAAAATTTGAAAAGGATGTTCAAGCTTGGCAATTTATAGATAAAAAACTTTTAATAGAAAAAGCTGAAGAAGCAGATACTTACAGAAAATCAGGAAAACCTCTGGGGCCACTACATGGGATGCCGGTTGCAATAAAAGATATTATTGGAACTTATGACATGCCAACTGAATGTGGAACAGTTTTTAGAAAAAAAATGTCTAACTCACAGGATTCTGAAATTGTAAACTTATTAAAAAATTCGGGTGCAATAATAATGGGTAAAACTGTTACTTGTGAACTTGCTTACATACACCCATCTAAAACAAAAAATCCTCATGATTATTCAAGAACACCAGGAGGGTCATCAAGTGGATCAGCAGCAGCAGTTGCTGCACACATGGCCCCTTTATCTGTTGGTTCTCAAACTGGAGGTTCAGTTATCAGGCCAGCATCGTATTGTGGGGTTGTTGGCTATAAACCTTCTTATGGATTGATCTCAAGAAATGGCGTCCTAAAAGTTTCAGATAAACTAGATACAATGGGTGTATTTGGTAAAACAGTAAAAGACGTTGCTTTGCTTGCTAAGTCATTGATTAGAAAAGATTTACACGATCCTTCAACAGTTTATTTTGCTGCTGAAAAAATGGTAGAAGAATGTGAGAAAGGTCCTGTTTTTGATCCTAAGTTTATTTTTTACAAAACAAAGAATTGGAAAAATATTAATAAGAAATCTCAACAGGCTTTTGAATTTTTAATTAAAAATTTTAAAAAGAATATTGAGGTATTTGATACACCATCATATTTTGAAGATATTCCAAAGTATCATCAAATAATTCATGAAGTTGATATGGCAAATAATTTTCAGGTTTATTATAAAAAAGATAAAACAAAACTATCAAAAGAAATGAGAGAAGCTATTGTGAGAGGATTAAAATATTCAGCAAAAGAATATGGAGACGCTGCAGATTTTATGAAGCAAAGCTATGAGTCGTACAAAGAAGTTTTTGAGGACTATCATGGAATTATTACTCCTTCATCAAGCGGAGTAGCAGATAAGGGATTGAAATCAACAGGCAGCGCAGACTTCCAAAAAATTTGGACATACCTTGGATTACCCACAATTTCCTTACCTTTACTTACAGGTGAAAATGACCTACCATTAGGCGTCCAGGTAGTTGGCGACAAACTTGATGACTTAAGATTCTTGGGAACAGCGAACTGGCTAGAGAAAAATTGCAAAGATGAAGGATAAAGTTACAATAATTATTGGAGTTGCACTCTGTACGTTTTTTTTAATTGGTCTAGCTACGACATTAACTAGATCAATGATGATAGGTTTTTTTGATGTGCTTCCTGTTTACATTTTAATGGGCATGGTAATTGTAATGATGTTTTATGAAGCCTTCATTGACAAAAAATAATAGTTACTTTCCTTATTTATTATTATTCATTCAGCCAATTTTTATGGCAACAAATATTATTGTTGCGCGTGGGGGAGTAGAATATGTGCCTCCAGTATCTTTAGCTTTTTGGCGATGGCTAACCGTGTTTTTAATATTATTACCTTTTTTCTATGGCGAAATTCTCTCGAATAAAAAATTTATTAATAAAGAGTTCTGGAAACTGTTTTTCCTTGGGTCGATGGGTTGCGGTGTTTGTGGTGCATTTCCTTTCATAGCTGGAATGTCAACTACGATGGCGAATATGGGTATCATTTATACATCATCACCAGTTTTTATAATTATTTTATCAGTCATGTTTTTCAAAGATAAAATAAATTCTTCAAGAATTTTAGGATTAGTTTTATGTTTAATTGGTGTGCTTGCAATTATTAGTAAAGGAAACTTAGATTTATTAATAAATTTTAAATTTACATCTGGCGACTTATGGATGATTGGTGCAGCTATGGGCTGGGCGATCTATTCCATTTATCTTTTAAATTGGAAAAGTAAATTTAGTTTAATGGCTAGATTTACTTTAATAGCAATGTTTGGGGCTATATCTTTGTTCCCGTTTTATATTTTAGAAGAAATTTTTTATTTTAATACTAGCTTCAACAATAATTTCATTTTTTGGGTATTGTTCGCAGCTATATCTCCGGGCATCATTGCTTTTACTTTATATACTAAAGTGCAAAAATATCTGGGCGCTTCATTAACTGGTTTTACTCTTTATATTTTTTCAATTTATTCTGCTATTTACGGTATTATACTTTTTGATGAAGCTCTTCTAAATTTCCATTATTTTGGAGCAGCTTTTGTCTTTGCTGGTGTATATTTAGCAAGGAAGATTAAATCATGAAATATTTCTATCTAGCTGCATGCTCAATAATCTTAGCTTATATCGGAATAACTATATTTATATATTTTTATCAAAGGAATTTATTATATCACCCCAGTGAAAATAATTATTTAAACGACAAAATTAGTTTTGAATATGAGGAACTATTTATAAATACAGATGAAAACATATCGCTTAAATCTTGGTTTATAAAAAAAGATTTATCTAAATTTAAAACAATACTTTTTTTCCACGGAAATGCTGGAAACCTCTTAAATAGAGTACATAAACTTAATGAGCTTAATAAACTTGATGTAAACATTTTATTGATTTCATGGAGAAGCTTTAGTGGAAATAAGGGCAAACCTTCAGAGAGAAACCTCTATCATGATGGTAATAGGGTTGTTGAATGGCTTAATGAACAAGGAATAAACAAAAATAATATTATTCTATATGGAGAGTCTTTAGGGACTGGTGTAGCTACTGAACTAGCCTCAAATAATAAATTTGCCGGAGTTATTTTAGAATCTCCATTTACTTCAATAGCTGATGCAGCAAAAATCTATTATCCATACTTACCGATTAATTTACTACTTAAAGATAGATATGACTCTAAAAATAAAATCAAAAAAATTAATTCTCCAATTTTAATTATGCATGGAAAAAAAGATAATATTGTGCCCCAAATAATGGGACTAGAACTTTTTGAAAAAGCTAATAATCCCAAATTTAGTTATTTTCCTGATAACGATGATCACATGATGGAGTATAACGAAGAATTACTCTCTAAGATTAAAAATTTTATTAATAAACTTTAATTTTCAATTCCTAATAAAGCTTTTGAAAAATATTCAGCATTAAAGGGTTGTAGATCAGTTTCCTTCTCACCCATTCCTACAGCAACAATTGGAAGTTTAAATTTTTTACAAATTGCTAAAACAACTCCTCCCTTAGCAGTACTATCAAGTTTGGTAATAATTAAACCTGTCAAATCATGTATCTTACTAAATTCTTCAACTTGATTAAGTGCATTTTGTCCTGTAGTTGCATCTAAGACAAGAATTACTTCGTTAGGATAAGAAGGGTCGATTTTTTTAAGGACATTTATAATTTTTTTGTACTCTTCCATTAAATTTTTTTTATTTTGAAGTCTTCCCGCTGTGTCAATCAAAGCTACATCAATTTCATTTTTTTTTGCAAATTCAGCAGTCTTAAAAGCCACAGAAGCTGGATCACTATTGATTTCGGATTTAATAATATCAACTTTGACTTTCGCAGCCCAAACTTGCAGTTGATCTATGGCAGCTGCTCTAAAAGTATCCGCAGCTCCAAAAACCACAGATCTATTATTGTCTTTAAAATACTTCCCAAGTTTTCCGATACTAGTTGTTTTTCCAACCCCGTTTACTCCGGATACAACTATCACAGCAGACTTTGCATTTCCCATTAGGCTTAGATCTTTTTCGTACTTTTGAAGATTAATGGCTAATTTATCCGCTATCAGTTTTAAAATTTCTTTATGATCTTCTAATTTTTTATCAACTTTGAAATTCTCAAAATCTTTTCTTAGTTCTTTTGCAACTTCTACTCCTGCATCAGAAGTTATAATTAATTCTTCAAATTCTGTAAGGACATTTTCATCAATTTTTTTTTTGGAAAATATATTTTTAAAGCCGGTAGATAGCCCATCCGAACTTTTACCTAATCCTATCTTAAATTTATCAAATAAACCCATTTAGATTTCAAGGCTAGTATGTTTTATTTCTGAAACTGGACCTCTCATAAATATATTAAGATCTGAGTCAATTTTAATATTTAAACTTCCTTCTTCAAATTTAATATTGATATCATTTTTTGTTAACTTCTTGATAAATGCTGCAACAGCAGTCGCACAAGCTGCTGTTCCACACGCTTTTGTTAATCCTGCGCCTCGTTCCCAAACATTGACTGTAATATTATTTTCGTCGTCTATTTGTGCAAAAGTAACGTTAGTTCTTTCCGGAAATAATTCATGAGTCTCTATTTTTGGTCCTAATATTTTTAGATCATATTCAAAACAATCTTTAACAAAAAAAATTATATGCGGGTTTCCCACGTTGAGGCTAAATCCATCGGTGAATTTTTTACCATCAACATCTAGAGTTATATTTTTGTGATCTAACTTTTCTTTTAATGGAATTTTATTCCACTCAAATACAGGTTTCCCCATTTCCAGTTGAACATCTGACTTCCCAACAATTTTTGCATTAAGCATTCTATTATTGGTTTTTAATTTAATTTCTTTATTATTTAAGTCTTTACTCAACAAGTAAGCCACACACCTACTTCCATTTCCACATGCACTTACCTCGCCTCCATCTGAATTAAAAATGGTAATGGGAAAAGTATTTTTAATTTCTTTTTCAATAAATATAATTTGATCAAATTCAATGTTACGATGAAAAGATTTTAGATTTCCCAAATGAATTATTTTTTCTTTAGGTATATTTATGGATTTTTCTCTTCTATCTATGATAATAAATCTATTACCTAAACCATCCATTCTAAAAGCTTTAATCAAAGGCATATTAGTAGATTAGTATAATTATTCATTGACTTTTAAAACCCCAAATTGTAGTTTCCACGAACTTTCCGCAAATACTTAAGTTTTTGCGGTGCTCTTGAAAACAAGAGTGTCGACACTAGTCAGCGAAGGTTCGCCCACTAGTGCGATAGGTGTTGGACGTTATAAAAATGTTTGAAAACTTAACAAATAAATTAGAAAATATTTTTTCTAAACTAAAAAGTGCCCCTTCCTTAACGGAAGAACAAGTGGACTCTGGACTTAAAGAAATACGCTTAGCTTTATTAGAGGCCGACGTAGCGCTGCCAGTTGTTAAAGATTTCGTTGAAAATGTAAAACCAAAAGCTATTGGCCAAGAGATTATTAGATCAACTTCACCTGGTCAAATGATAGTAAAGATTGTTTACGATGAATTAGTAAACATACTTGGTTCTAAGAATGAAGAGATCAATCTTAAAGCAGTTCCACCAGTTTCCATATTATTGGTAGGTTTACAAGGTTCAGGAAAAACAACCTCAGCAGCTAAATTAGCTAAGTTAATTGAAAAAAATCATAAAAAAAAAGTTATGCTTGTAAGCTTAGACGTTTACAGACCTGCTGCTCAAGAACAATTAAAATTATTAGCAGAAAAAAATAATATACAGAATTTACCTATCATAGAAAAACAACAACCTATTGATATTACTAAAAGAGCACTCAACGCTGCAAATCTAAGTGGTTCAGATGTTATAATTTTTGATACCGCTGGTAGAACACAAATAGATTTACCAATGATGTCTGAGATTAAACAAATTAAAGATTTAACAAAACCAGCTGAAACTATTCTAGTTGCCGATTCTTTAACCGGTCAAATAGCTGTAAACGTTGCAAAAGAATTTGATACAGCAGTCAACCTTTCATCAATTATTTTAACCAGAGTTGATGGTGATGCGCGAGGTGGAGCTGCGTTAAGCATGAAACACATCTCAGGCAAACCTATAAAATATATTGGTGTCGGAGAAAAAGTTTCTGACTTTGAAATGTTTCACCCAGACAGGTTAGCTAATAGAATTCTTGGTATGGGTGATGTGGTTACACTTGTTGAAAAAGCAGCGCAAGATTTAAGTGAAGAAAAAATTAAAGAAACTGAGGAAGAACTTAAACAAGGTATTTTTACAATGGACTCTTATCTTTCACAATTAAGACAAATGAAAAAAATGGGAGGCATGGAAGGAGTTATGTCAATGTTACCTGGTGTAAATAAAATGAAAGCAAAAATGGATCAAGCCAACATAGATGAAAGAATGCTAATTGAAAATGAGGCAATCATTTTATCTATGACAAAAAATGAAAAAGAAAATCCAAAAATCATTAGCGGTTCTCGAAGAAAAAGAATTTCCCAAGGCGCTGGAGTAGATGTTTCCAAAATAAATAAGTTACTTAAACAATTTAAAATGATGTCAGATATGATGAAAAAGATGTCACAAGGAAAAAAAATTCCATCTGGAATGATTCCGGATGAAATGCTCAATAAACTAAAATGAAAGGTAAAACATGTTAAGAATAAGACTATCAATGGGAGGAGTAAGGAAAAGACCGATATATAAAATAGTTATCGCTGATGGAAGATATCCACGAGACGGTAAATTTATTGAAAAAATTGGTTCTTACAATCCATTGCTTCCAAAAGACAAAAAGGAAAGAATTAAGATAGAAGCTGAGAGAGTAAAATATTGGATGAGTAAAGGTGCTCAACCAACTCTTAGAGTTTCTAGACTTTTAGGTGAACTCCAAATAATGCCAATGCCGAAGCCTGGAAATAATCCTCAAAAAGCTATTCCTAAAAAGGATAGAAAGAAAAGTGCTGAAGAAAGTAAAGAAGCACCTAAAGAGGAAGGTAAAAAAGAAAATCCTAAAGCAGAAGCTAAAAAGGAACAGCCTAAAGCAGAAGCTAAAAAGGAAGAACCTAAAAAAGAAGAACCTAAAAAGGAACAGCCTAAAGCAGAAGCTAAGAAGGAAGAACCAAAAGATAAAAAGTAAGGTTTTAGAAAATGCTCGAAGTACAAATATTTACTTTGTATCCGGATTTATATCCTGGGCTTTTAGATGTTGGCATCTATAAGAAAGCTAAGGAAAAACAAAAATGGAGTCTCAAAATTATCGATATTAGAGACTATGCTTTTGATGATAACCGGACAGTTGATGATACACCTTTTGGTGGAGGAAGTGGTATGTTATTAAAACCAGATGTTGTAGCATCTGCTTTAGATAAAAACATTAAAGCTAAAGAAAAAATAATTTACTTATCTCCAAAAGGCAAAAAGCTAGATCAGCAAGAAGTAAAATCTTTAAGTAAACTTAAAAAGATAAATATTTTATGCGGTCATTTTGAAGGCATTGATCAAAGACTTTTAGAGACACGAAATATAGAGGAATATAGCATCGGAGATTTTATTTTATCTGGTGGCGAAAGTGCATCATTTGTATTCGTAGATGCATTAGTCAGATTACTTCCGGGTGTTTTAGGCAATGCAAATTCTGCTAAAGATGAAAGTTTTGAGAATAATCTTTTGGAATATCCTCAATACACTAAACCGAGAGATTGGGAGGGTAAAAAAGTGCCAGAAGTCCTATTTTCCGGTGATCATGCTAAAATAAAGGGGTGGCGTTTATCTCAATCTGAGGCTATAACACAACGCCAAAGACCTGATCTATGGAAAAAATACTTAGAGAAAAAAAATGAAAAACATTGAAGATATAAATAAAGCTGCAATTCAGAAAATAACAGCCAATAAGAAAATTACAGAATTCTCTCCAGGAGATACTATTAAAGTTGGTGTAAAAATCGTTGAAGGCAAAAGAGAGAGAATTCAATATTTTGAAGGTGTTTGTATTGCAAAAAAGAACAGAGACTTAAACTCTTCTTTCACAGTAAGAAAAATTTCTTTTGGTGAGGGAGTTGAAAGAACTTTTGCGCTATATAGTCCAAATGTAGATTCAATTAAAGTTATAAGATCAGGAAAAGTTAGAAGAGCTAAACTTTATTATTTAAGAGATAGAAAAGGTAAATCTGCTAGAATCGCAGAAAAAATCAAAAAGAAAATTGGTGTAGATGTATCTGTCAAAGCAGAAGAACCTAAAAAGGTAGCTGAACCTGTTAAAGTCGAAGCAACTGCTGAAAAGAAAGAAACTTCGCCTGAAGTTAAAAACGAAAAATCGGCTAAAGAAAAAAAATAAAATTTTTAATGTCAAAAACTCTATATGATAAGATATGGGAAAACCATCTTGTACATCAGCAAGATGATGGAACATGCTTAATTTATGTTGATCGTCATTTAGTTCATGAGGTGACTAGCCCACAAGCTTTTGAAGGGTTGAGATTGCAAAATAGAAAAGTTAGAAGACCAGAACTTACTCTTGCTGTACCCGATCATAACGTTCCAACTACTGATAGATCAAAAGGAATTGACGATGACGAGTCAAGAATTCAAGTAGAAACTTTAAGAAACAATTGTAAGGAATTTGGAGTAGAGCTTTTTGATGTAAACGATAAAAGACAAGGAATAGTTCATATTATAGGTCCAGAACAAGGTTTTACTCAACCTGGAACAGTTATAGTTTGTGGTGATAGCCATACAGCAACTCATGGAGCTTTCGGTTCACTGGCTTTTGGAATAGGAACTTCAGAAGTAGAACATGTTCTTGCTACACAGACATTAATACAAAAAAAATCAAAAAATTTGAGAATTAATGTCAATGGAGATTTACCAAAAGGTGTAACTGCTAAAGATGTTATTTTAAAAATAATTGGTACAATTGGAACAGCTGGTGGCACAGGATATGTAATTGAATTTGCTGGTGACGTTATCAAAAGTTTAAGCATGGAAGAGAGAATGACAATTTGCAATATGACAATAGAAGCAGGAGCAAGGGCAGGTTTAATAGCTCCCGATGAAAAAACATTTGAATACTTAAAAGGAAAAACAATGTCTCCAAAAGGAGACAATTGGAAAAAAGCATTAGAATTCTGGAAAACTTTATACTCTGACAAAGATTGTAAATTTGACAAAGAAGTAAACATTGAAGGAAAAGATATCGAACCTTTAGTTACGTGGGGAACCTCTCCTCAAGATGTTTCTCCTATAACTGGAGTTGTGCCAGATCCAGCTAATGAGAAAAATGAGGATAGAAAAATGGCGATGGAAAGATCTCTTGAATACATGGGCCTTAAAGCTAATACAAAAATTTCAGACATAAAAATTGACAAAATTTTTATCGGAAGTTGCACGAACGGGCGGATCGAAGATCTTAGATTAGCTGCTGATCTTTTAAAAGGTAAAAAAATTTCCTCGAATGTGAGCGCGATGGTTGTTCCAGGCTCAGGTTTGGTTAAGGAACAAGCTGAAAAAGAAGGAATAGATAAAATTTTTAAAGATGCTGGATTTGAATGGAGAGAACCAGGTTGTTCAATGTGTTTAGGAATGAATCCCGATCAACTTAAACCAAAAGAGAGATGTGCATCAACTTCAAATAGAAATTTTGAGGGGAGACAAGGACGTGGAGGTAGAACACATTTAGTTAGTCCTGGTATGGCAATCGCAGCCGCAATCAAAGGTCACTTAACTGATGTAAGAAAAATTTAAATGGAAAAATTTACAAATCTAAAATCTATACCTTCGTATCTATCCTTACAGAATATCGACACAGATATGATAATTCCAAAACAGTTTTTAAAAACTATAAAAAGAACAGGTTTAGGCAAAAGCTTATTTTATGAGATGCGTTATGATGAAAATGGAAAAATAAAAGAAGATTTTATTTTAAATAAAGATCCTTACAATAAATCTAGAATTTTGCTTGCAGGAAAAAATTTTGGATGCGGTTCATCTAGAGAACATGCGCCCTGGGCACTATCTGATTTTGGAATCAAATGTGTTGTAAGTTCAAGCTTCGCTGACATATTTTATAACAACTGTTTTAAAAATGGTATTTTACCAATTAAGATAGGTGAACAAATTGTTGTAGAGTTATCTGAGTATTCAAAAAGAAAAGAAGAGATTGAAATTGACTTAGAAACGCAAGAGATAAAGTATGGAAATAAAATTTCAAAATTTGAAATCGACTTATTTAAAAAGAAATGTTTGATGGAAGGCTTAGATGATATTGCTTTATCATTAGATAAAATATCACAAATAGATAATTTCGAAAAAAAAATAAAAGAAAATTCACCTTGGTTATCAAGAAATGATTAAAGTAAAAGATAGGAAACTTTTACTTCTGCCGGGAGACGGTATTGGTCCTGAAGTAGTAAGAGAAGTAAAAAAAATCATAGAGTGGTTTAATAAAAACAAATCTTTAGACTTTCAAATTGAAGAAGGTTTAGTTGGCGGTGCTTCTTATGAAAAACATAAAACCCCAATCACAGATGAGGTTTTTTATAAAGCTCTAGAAAGTGAAGCAGTTATCTTAGGAGCAGTAGGTGGGCCTAAGTATGATAATTTGGAATTCTCTAAGAGACCAGAAAGGGCGTTATTAAAATTAAGAAAAGAGTTAAAATTGTTTGCAAATTTACGACCAGCCATATGCTTTAAACAATTAGTAGAAGCATCTTCGCTGAAACCCGAAATAATATCTGGTCTAAATATAATGATTGTAAGAGAACTTACTGGTGGAATTTATTTTGGTGAACCTAGGGGTATTGAACCAATTGAAAATAATGAGAGAAAAGGAATTAATACTCATACTTATACCACTAGTGAAATTCAGCGAGTAGCAAGAGTAGCTTTTGATTTAGCAAAGAAAAGAAAAAATAAAGTAACTTCCTGTGAAAAGTCTAATGTAATGGAGGCAGGTATTTTATGGAGGGAAGAAGTTCAGGCCCTTAAAGATAAAGAGTACAAAAAAATTGAATTAAGCCATATGCTAGCAGACAATTGTGCAATGCAGTTATTGAGAGACCCAAAGCAATTTGATGTGATTGTTACTGATAACCTATTTGGCGATATTCTTTCAGATGAAGCTGCGATGTTAACTGGTTCCTTGGGTTTACTACCATCAGCCTCCTTAGGAGCTAGGGATAAAAAAGGAAAAATAAGATCAATGTATGAACCTGTTCATGGGTCCGCACCAGATATTGCCGGGAAAAATATTGCTAACCCTATCGCTACAATTTTAAGTTTATCTATGGCATTAAAATATTCTCTCGACTTAGACAAAGAGGCAGAACAATTAGATAAAGCTGTTCAAAGTGTACTTGATGACGGGTTAAGAACCAAAGATATTATGTCAAAAAATATGAAAGAGGTCTCTACTTCTGTCATGGGTGATGCAATTATAGCAAAATTAAAATAAAGTAATAATTATATGAATTTTGCAATTATCGGAGCATCGGGAAATGTAGGAAGAAAAACAATTGAAATATTAGAGAAATCTAAGATTGCATTTAAAGAACTATATTTAGTTGCTTCAAAAAAAAGTGCCGGAAAAAAAATTAAATTTCGAGGAAAAGAAATTATTATTGAAAATTTAGAAAGCTACGATTTTTCAAAAGCTCAAATAACTTTTTTTGCTGCAGGTAGCCAAATCGCTAAAGAGTGGGTTCCTAAAGCTGCAAAGAAAACTATAATAATCGATAATTCAAGTTATTTCAGAATGCAATCAGATGTTCCTTTGGTTGTTCCTGAAGTAAACGTTGAAGCATTAAACAACCATAAAAATATTATCTCAAATCCTAACTGTTCAACAATGCAGATGGTTCTTGCACTTAAACCTTTGCATGATGAATATAAAATTAACAGGGTTGTCGTTTCGACTTATCAAGCTGTTTCTGGTGCTGGTAAAGCCCCAATGGATGAATTATTTGAGCAAACACAAAACTATTTAGAAAATAAAAAAATTAATTCAAAAAATTTTACTAAACAAATTGCTTTTAATTTAATACCACACATCGATACTTTTGATAAAGATGGATACACAAAAGAAGAATTAAAAATGACAAATGAGACAAAAAAAATTCTTGATAATGAAATTGATGTTACCGCAACATGTGTAAGGGTACCGGTTAGAACCGGACACTCTGAGTCTATAAATATTGAATTTGATAATTTATATGATTTTGAAAATGTTATAAAAATCTTAAGTAATGCACCCGGATGTAAAGTCATTGATGAAAGAAAAGATGGCGGATATATTACGCCAATTGAAGTAGAAGGAGATTATACAACTTACATTTCTCGGATCAGAAAAGATAATTCAAATGTTAAAGCTATTAATATATGGGTCGTGTCTGATAACTTATTAAAAGGAGCGGCTTTAAACACTGTTCAGATAGCTGAGCACTTAGTGAAAAAATTATAACTTTAGTTTATAAATCTCATATGGAAGAAAAAAATAATCCTTTAAGCCCTCATCTTCAAATATATAGATGGCAAATATCTTCTTTGCTTTCCATTACACATAGAATCGTTGGAGTGATAAATTTTTTAGCTATCACGATAATTTGTTTCTGGAGTTTATCTTTACTCTTTGGAGCAGAGAGCTACTTAATTATTAATAATTTCCTTCAAAGTTTTTTTGGAAAATTTGTAGCTGTTGGACTTTGTTGGACATTTAGCTTTCATATTTTAAACGAACTACGTCATTTATTTTGGGATTTAGGGTATGGTTTCGATTTAAAAATTTCAAGGATCACTGGGGTTCTTGCTTTATTAGGATCATTTGTGTTTACAATTTTATTTTATTTAATAGGGAAAAACATTTTTTAATATGCATGTTTCTACGAAAAAATGGTTATTTACAAAAATAAGTTCTTTTTTACTTATTCCCTTAATGATTTGGTTTATTATAAATTTTGTTTCTATTTATGAGAATGATTATCAAACAGTATTTCTCTTCTTCTCACAACAACCATCAAAAATCTTATTTTCAATATTTATTATAATAGCCTTCTTTTTTTCAGCTTTAACAATCAGCGAGATATTCGAAGACTATATAAAGGATCAAAAAATCAAAAATGTCGCAAATAAAGTATTGAATATATTTGCTATAATTATGCCTTTAATAACTATTACAGGAATATATAATTTATCATAATGAGTGCATATAAAATTATAGATCATGAATATGACGTTGTAGTTTTAGGAGCAGGAGGATCTGGTCTTAGAGCTGCCGTTGGCCTATCAGAAGCTGGATTAAAAACAGCTTGTATTTCAAAAGTATTTCCTACTAGAAGCCACACATCTGCAGCTCAAGGAGGAATATCGGCTGCACTTGGTAACATGGGAGAGGATGATTGGAGGTGGCATATGTATGATACAGTTAAAGGGTCTGACTGGTTAGGTGACCAGGACGCTATTGAATATTTATGCAAAGAAGCTCCAAGAGCAGTTGTTGAATTGGAGAGATATGGTGTTCCGTTTAGCAGAACAGATGACGGAAAAATTTATCAAAGGCCTTTTGGCGGAATGACAAAAAATTACGGGAATGGAACAGCGCAAAGAACATGTGCTGCTGCTGACAGAACGGGCCATGCGATTTTACACACTCTTTATGGTCAAGCACTAAAACACAATACAGAATTTTTTATCGAATACTTTGCATTAGACTTAATAATGAAAAATGGAGAGTGTAAAGGAGTTATAGCTTGGAATTTAACAGATGGTACTATTCATAGATTTCGATCACACATTACAATAATAGCAACAGGTGGTTATGGTAAAGTTTATTATTCAGCTACCTCTGCACACACTTGTACTGGTGATGGTAACGCAATGGTATTAAGAGCTGGATTGCCCTTACAAGATATGGAGTTTGTACAATTTCATCCGACTGGAATTTATGGAGTGGGATGTTTAATAACAGAGGGTGCAAGAGGAGAAGGAGGGTTTTTAGTAAATGGCAAAGGTGAAAGATTTATGGAGCGTTACGCACCTAACGCAAAAGATTTAGCTTCTAGAGATGTAGTAAGCAGATCAATGGAGATGGAAATTAATGAAGGTAGAGGTGTTGGTAAAGATAAAGATCACATAAATTTACACTTAGATCATTTGGATAAAGAGGTTCTAGAAGAAAGGTTGCCAGGAATCACAGAAGCTGCGAAAACTTTTGCAAATGTTGATGTGAACAAACAACCAATTCCTGTAGTGCCTACAGTTCATTATAACATGGGTGGTATTCCAACGAATTATAAAGCTGAAGTATTAACTTTGAATGGTTCAGAAAAAACAGTACCCGGACTTATGGCTATCGGTGAAGCAGCCTGTGTATCAGTACATGGGGCTAACAGATTAGGCTCAAATTCATTGATTGACCTTGTAGTATTTGGTAGAGCGGCTGCTAAAAGAGCAGCAGAACTTGTAAAACCAGGTATGGCTCATGAGGAAGTTTCAAGTTCAGAGACGGATAAATGTTTAGATAGATTTGATAAAATTAGAAACTCTTCAGGAGCTACTAAGACAGCAGAATTAAGATTAAATATGCAAAAAACAATGCAATCGAAATGTGCTGTGTTTAGAACAGAAAAAACATTGAAAGAAGGAGTGGACCAAATACGAAAGCCTTATGAAGGCATGGAAGATATTTCAGTGAAAGACAAATCTCTTCTTTTCAATACAGAATTAGTTGAAACTCTCGAATTTGATAATTTAATAAGACAAGCTCTTACCACTATGGACTCAGCTTATAGCAGAAAAGAGAGCAGAGGTGCTCACGCTAGAGAGGATTACAGTAAGAGAGACGATAAAAACTTTATGAAGCACACTTTGGCATGGCAAAGTGATAAAAAAGTTGAAATAAAATATAGAGATGTCCACTCAAGAACACTAACAAATGATGTTCAATACTTCCCACCAAAGGAAAGAGTTTATTAAGAATGGTTCAATTTAACTTACCTCAAAGTTCAAAAATAGAAGTTGGTAAGTATTTTAAAGACAAGACAAATTCAAAAAATTTAAAAAAAGTAAATGTTTATAGATGGGACCCATCTACAAAACAAAATCCAAGAGTCGATACTTTTGAAGTTGATATGAATAATTGCGGTCCAAAGGTTTTGGATATTTTATTCAAAATTAAGAACGAAATAGATCCATCACTTACATTCAGAAGATCATGTGCCCATGGAGTTTGCGGGTCGTGTGCGATGAATATAGATGGAGTAAATACTTTAGCTTGCATCAAATCTCATACTGATATTCATGGAGATTTAAATGTTTACCCCCTGCCTCATTTAAAAGTAGTGAAAGACTTAATCGGGGATCTAACTACTCTTTATAAACAATACGAGTCGATTAAACCATGGCTACAAACAGAACAAACAGGAAAAGAAAAAGAGGAAATAAAGCAGTCTCAAAAAGACAGAGAGAAATTAGATGGTTATTATGAATGTATATTATGTGCTTGCTGTTCAACTTCTTGCCCAAGTTATTGGTGGAATGGTGACAAATACCTAGGGCCTGCAGTTTTATTACAAGCTTACCGTTGGATCAATGATAGTAGAGATGGAGATAAAAAAGACAGACTAAAAAAAGTAGCAGACGAACTTAAATTATATAGGTGCCATACGATAATGAATTGTACCAATTCTTGTCCAAAAGGATTAAATCCAGCAAAAGCTATTGGATCTATTAAGAAAATGCTTGCAACAAGTTAAAAGCTTATTTATTCAATATCATCATGAAAACTATTGAACACTTTGTTGTAGGCAAATCATTCAGCGGCGACTCAAAAAGAACAGGTAAAGTATTCAATCCAGCGACAGGAGAGCAAAGCGCAGAGGTAAAACTTGCTTCTACAAAAGATGTAAATTTAGCTATTGAAAGTGCTAAGAAAGCTTTTGAGCCTTGGGCAAATACACCTCCTCTTCAAAGAGCGAGAGTGATGTTTAAATTTAAAGAATTAATTGAAAAAAATTCTGATGAACTTACTAAAATCATAGTCTCTGAACATGGTAAAGTTTATGAAGATGCAAAAGGTTCATTGACTAGAGGTTTAGAAGTAGTTGAATACGCTTGTGGTATTCCTCAAATGCTTAAAGGAGAATTTACAGAAAATGTTGGAACTAATGTTGATAGCTGGTCAATACGACAACCATTAGGAGTTTGTGCGGGTATTACGCCTTTTAATTTTCCTGCAATGGTTCCAATGTGGATGTTTCCTATGGCAATTGCTTGCGGAAATACATTTGTTTTGAAGCCATCTGAAAAGGACCCCTCATGCTCAATGCGTCTAGCGGAACTTCTGAAAGATGCTGGTCTTCCTGATGGAGTGTTTAATGTAGTGAACGGAGATAAAGAAGCAGTAGATGCTTTAATTAATAATAAAGATGTAGCTGCAATTAGCTTTGTTGGATCGACACCAATTGCTAAATATATTTATGAAAACTGCGCAAAAAATGAAAAAAGAGTTCAAGCGCTTGGTGGGGCCAAAAATCATTGTGTTGTGATGCCTGATTGTGATTTAGATCAAGCTGTTAACGGTTTGATGGGAGCAGCTTACGGATCAGCTGGAGAAAGATGTATGGCTCAATCCGTTGCAGTTGCAGTTGGCGGCATAGGCGACAAACTTGTAAACTCTTTAGCAAAAAAAGTTGAGGCATTAAAGGTCGGGCCTGGTATGGATAAACAATCAGAAATGGGACCACTTGTAACTAAGGATCATTTAGCAAAAGTTAAAAGTTATGTAGACATTGGAGTGAAAGAGGGAGCTAAATTAATTGTAGATGGAAGAAATTTTAAATTACAAGGTTATGAAAACGGTTACTATATCGGTGGATGTTTGTTTGATCACGTTAAAAAAGATATGAGAATTTATAAAGAAGAAATTTTTGGTCCTGTATTATCAGTTATAAGAGCTAAAAATTTTAACGAAGCTTTGCAATTAGTTAATGATCACGAATTTGGAAATGGTGTAAGTATTTTTACTAGAGATGGTGATTCTGGGAGAACTTTTTCTAATAAGGCACAGATAGGTATGATAGGTATTAATATACCGATTCCAGTTCCAATGGCTTTCCATAGTTTTGGAGGATGGAAAAGATCTTTATTTGGAGATCAACATATGCATGGTCCTGAAGGAGTTAGATTTTATACGAAACTAAAAACAATCACATCAAGATGGCCATCAGGATTAAGATCCGATCCAGAATTTGTGATGCCAACAATGAAATAAGAGGAAAAATGAAAAAAAAAATTACATTAATAGGTGCCGGACAAATTGGCGGAACTTTGGCTCACTTAATAGCGCTTAAAGAATTAGCTGATGTTGTATTATTCGATGTTGCGGCAGGCATAGCCAAAGGAAAAGCCTTAGATATTGCCCAATCATCACCAGTAAATGGTTTCAATGTAAGTTTAATTGGAACTGATAATTACGATGATACAAAAAATTCTGATGTGATAATCATAACAGCAGGTGTTCCTAGAAAACCTGGTATGACTAGGGACGATTTACTAGGCATTAATTTAAAAATTATTAAGCAGGTTGCTGAGGGAATAAAAAAAACTTCACCAAACGCTTTTGTTATATGTATTACGAATCCACTTGATGTTATTGTAATGGCTCTACAAAAATACTCTGGTCTTCCAAAAAATAAAGTTGTTGGAATGGCTGGAATATTAGACTCATCTAGATTTATTTATTTTTTGTCAGACGAATTGAAAATTCCTGTACAAAAAATAAAATCCTTTGTACTTGGAGGACACGGAGATAGTATGGTCGCAATGTTAGGAGCAACAGAAGTTGAGGGGAAAAAAATTAATGATTTAGTTAAAGAAGGAAAGTTGAGTCAAAAGAAATTAGATCAAATTGTTGAAAGAACAAAAAAGGGTGGAGCTGAAATTGTAAAATATTTAGAAAAAGGTTCAGCATTTTATGCACCTGCAGCTTCCGGGGTAGAAATGGCAGAATGCTATCTTAAAAATTTAAAAAAACAGTTGCCGTGCGCGGCTCATTTAAATGGAGAATATGGTTTTAAGGATATCTATGCTGGAGTTCCTGTTATCATTGGATCAAATGGAGTCGAAAAAATTATTGAAATTAGTTTGAGTGAAATTGAAAAAAAAGATTTTGGCAAATCAATTCAATCCGTTAAAGATTTATTTGAGGCAGCAAAAAAAATAGATAGCTTTTTATAAAGTGAATAAATTTAATGATAAAAAAACATTTTGTATTCTCATATACAAATATTTTGATTCGCGATATTGAAAAAAAAAAGTATTTTGCTTTCTTAAGAAGAATATTCAACTTATTTTATAAACTACTTATTAATGTTTTAAAAAGGAAAGTAGGTACCATAATTAATTTAGATAGCAAAAGAAACATCGAAGATGTGAATCTACCGCTTAGTAAATTATTTGAAATTTACAACAGTGATAAAGGCGCAATTTTTAAAACAAATGATAACAGGAAAATAAAATCACATAATTATACAATTTTTTACGAAAAATATTTTAAAGAATTAAGAAATAAAAAATTAAGGATTTTAGAAATAGGGTCTCATGAGGGTAAATCAGTGGCAGCTTTCTACTTTTTTTTCAAAAATGCTATCTTAATTGGTGCAAATATAAATCCTTTTCAAATGAAATTCCATTCAAAAAGAATTGAAGAAATTTATATCGATGTTTCTTCCGAAAAAATTCTAAAAAATTTTACTAATTATATTAAATATGATCTTGACATAATAATTGATGACGCGAGTCATAACCTTAAGGATATTTTAATCACGTTACCTGTTCTGTTTAAAAAATTGAGATCTGGAGGATATTATGTAATAGAAGATATTAATCAATTTGAGGTTTTTAAAAATTTAAATCCAACTAACGAAAACTTGACTCCGTTGAAAATTTTAAAATATATAAAGGACGGAAAAAATTTTGACTCAAAATTTATTTCAAAAGAAGATATCGTATATTTGAAAGAAAATATATCAGAATATTATTTTGAAAGAGGCGAAATGGTGGTGAATGAATATAATATTTCGGATATAGTTTTTCTTAAAAAATGTTAAAAAAAAAAAATACTTATTCTTATTTAGATTACGTTTTTTTAATATTTTTTTCTTTTCTTATAAATTATTATTATTCTAATATTGGTGTTTTACCGCAAGATACTTTTGCTTATTTTGATACTGCATACAGAATTTTAAAGGGATCCGTCCCGTTTAAAGATTACTGGACTGTAAGTGGACCATTCATAGATTATTTCCAGGCAGTAATTTTTTACTTTTTCGGCGTTAGTTGGAAAAGTTACATCATAAATGGTTCTTTAATAAATACTTTAATTACTTTAGTTTTTTTTTATACAATAAGAAGTTTTAATCAAAATCGTCCATACAGTATTTTTTATGCTATTTGCTTTTCAATTTTAGCCAATCCATCAATGGGAACTCCTTTCCCAGATCATTATTCAGCTTTTTTATCGCTGATGGGAGTCTTCTTTTTTTTAATAGCAATTAGGAAAGAAAAAACAATATTTTGGTTGTTAGTTCCTGTGTACTTTTTTTTAGCTTTTTTATCTAAACAGTCTCCGTCTTCTTATATTTTATTGGCACTTTTAATTTCAATCTTTGTTTATACAAAATATTCAAATAATTTATCTTTTATTAAATATTTTTTTATAAGTTCAGTTTTTTGTTTATCGTTTTTATTGATATTTCTTTATTTTAATAAAATTGACTTACAACAATTTTTTTATCAGTATATTCTTTTCCCCAAAACAATAGCAGC
>CACIXL010000002.1 GCA_902590625.1 uncultured Pelagibacteraceae bacterium
GTCACTTTTTTATTGTTTAAACCACATGGAATAATTTTTAAATATTGATTCAAATTATTTGAAATATTTATTGAACAACCATGATAGGCTACCCATCTCGATACTCTAATACCTATTGCTGCAATTTTTTTATCTTTAACCCAAATGCCTATATTTTTTTTATCATTATTAGCTTTAATTTTATAATTTTCTAAAAATTGTATTATACTTTTTTCTATTGAATTTATTAATTTTCTTATATCTTTTTTTCTTTTGTTTAAATTGATGACAAAGTAAATAATTTTTTGCCCTGGGTTGTGCAGTGTTATTTTACCGCCTCTATTTGATTTAACTATTTTTATTTTTTTATCTAAAATTTCTTTTTTGCTAAAACTTACTCCAGCTGTATAAGTAGTTGGATGTTCAAGGATCCATAATAATTCTTTATTTGTACCATTTTTTACTTCTTCAACTCTCTTATTGAGATAAAGCATTGCCATTTTATAGGGTATACGTTTTTTGCTAATTTTGACTTCTATACTCATTTAGTTTGAATTTTATCATTATATAGACTAATAGTCTCAAAAAAACTTTAAGAGGTATTTATGACTTTACCAAAATCAAGAGAGGCAAAAAAAGTCAATTTGGATTTTAATAAAGAATTTATCAGTACTTTTACTCAAAATATTGAGAGTGGAAATGTTGAATTTATCAATAAAACTTTAAATGATTTACACGAAGCAGATGTCGCTAATTTAATTGAAAATTTAAATCCTGACACAAGAAATAAATTAATTGAAATTGAATCATTTAATATTGATCCAGAAATTTTTATTGAATTAAATGAGTCAATTCAAAGTGAAGTTTTACAATTACTTTCTATAGACTCTCTTATCAAAATAATAAAAAGATTAGAGTCCGATAATGCTATTAAAATTCTTGAAAACTTATCAAAAGAAGTAAAAGAAAAAGTATTAGAAAAACTTCCTCCAAAAGACAAATTTTTATTACAAGAAGGTTTAAGTTACCCCGAAGACTCCGCAGCAAGAATAATGCAAAGAGAATTTACTGCAGTGCCAAGTGATTGGACTGTTGGACAAACTATAGATTATTTAAGAGAAGATAAAGATTTACCTGAAGAATTCTTGGAAATTTTTATAGTAGATAATGATTTTAAACCAATTGGAACTGTTCCCTCATCAAGAGTACTTAGAACTTCTAGAGATTTAAAAATGAACTCTATTATGAGAGAAATGCCAGTCTTGATCTCAGTAAATATGGACAAAGAAGAAGTTGGTCTCACTTTTGAAAATTATAATCTAGTTTCTGCAGGTGTAGTTAATAAAGAAAATAAGTTAGTTGGTATGATTACAGCTGACGATGTTGTAACAGTTGTTCAAGAAGAAGCTGAAGAAGATGCTTTACGTTTAGCAGGAGTTGGTGATGAAGAAATCACCGATAGTGTTATGCTAAAAACAAAAAGAAGATTTAATTGGTTGCTATTAAATCTTTTTACCGCCTTACTTGCAACTTGGGTTATAAGTTTCTTTGGAGCTTCAATCGAACAAATGGTAGCTTTAGCTTTTCTCATGCCAATAGTTGCTTCAATGGGTGGAAATGCTGGTATGCAAACCTTAGCTGTTACTATTCGGGCAATAGCTACTAAAGAATTATCGAAAAGTAATTTTAATCGAGTCGTTGGGAAAGAATTTTTGATAGGTATTTTAAATGGTATAATTTTTGCCATAATAACTGCAATAATAGTTCAATTATGGTTTAAAGAATTAAATCTTTCACTTTTAATTGGTATTTCAATGATCTTAAATATGATTGTTGCAGGATTGTTTGGAATTTTAGTTCCAGTATCATTAAAAAAATTAAATATTGATCCAGCTTTAGCCTCAAGTGTTTTTGTAACAACCATAACAGATGTTATTGGATTTCTTTCTTTTCTAGGTTTAGGATCTTTTTATTTTTTAAATTAGATATTATCAATTAATCTTACTTTTTTAATATAGTAAGCAAAGAATAAATTATATTCTTTGTTAGGTTTTTTGATTTTTTTAAAATTTTTAGTATTATAATTTTCTAAATAGTCTATTTTACTTGCACCTAGTCTTGTTAGCTCTTTTTTTATCTTTTTTATCTTAAATAAACTATAATTTTTTTTAATTTTCATTTTCAAGCTCTTGAGATAATGAAAAATATTAGATGCAATTTTTATTTGACTTTTACTAAGATTAAAATTTCTTGATGAGCAAGCTATACCATTACTTTCTCTTATAGTTTTGCATTCAATTATTTTAGATTTAATCTTTCTTTTTTCGATGTGTTTTTTAATTAGATATAGTTGCTGATAATCTTTTTTTCCTAAAAAAACATATCTTGGTTTTATTATTTCTAAAAATCTATTAACTACATTTAAAACACCCTCAAAATGACCTTTTCTAAATTTACCACATAATTTTTTTGAAGATTTATCTATAAAAACTTTGTTCTTAGGTCTAAACCCATAAATGTCTTTAAACGATGGAATATATAAATAATCAACCTTCAATTTCTTAAGCAGTTTTATGTCTTTTTTTGTATTTCTAGGATAAGACTTAAAATCACTTTTTTTATTGAACTGTTTAGGATTCACAAAAATAGAGACTAAAGTTTTAAACTTATATTTCTTAGATTGATCGATCAATGAGATATGTCCTTTATGTAATCCACCCATTGTAGGTACAAATGATGTCCCATTAGTTTTTAAAATCTCTTTTTGAAGGATATGTTTGTCTTTAAATATTTTCATTTCTATTAAGCAATGATAATAACTATTATAAGAATCATATGATAAAACAAGCCATTATTCCATTAGCAGGATTAGGGACTAGAATGCTTCCTTTGACAAGTGTAATGCCAAAAGAGTTAATGCCTATTAATGGTAAGCCAAATTTACAATATATATTAGAAGAATGTATTGATGCAGGTGTAAAGGAATTCATATTTATAATTTCAAAAAAAAAACTATCAATTAAAAAATATTTTTTTAACGATAATTTTTATAAAATAATTATAAAAAAGAAAAAAGATAAAAGACTAATTGAAGAGTTCAAAAAAATAAAAAAATACCAAAAAATGATAAAATTTGTTTATCAGAATAAACCAAAAGGTACAGGTGATGCAGTTTTAAAATGCCAAAAATTTATAAAAAACAAATACTTTTTAATGCTTTTACCTGATGACTTAATAATAAAAAATAATTGTTCTAAAGAAATGATACGATTACATAAAAAAACTAATGGATCAATAATTGCCACAAAAAGAGTAGATAGAAAAACAGTATCAAGATGGGGAATTTTATCTATTAAAAATAAGAAAAAAAGATATTTTCAAATTAAAGACGTTGTAGAGAAACCAAGCATCAAAAAAGCGCCATCAAATTTTGCAATTATCGGTAGGTATATATTGCCAACAAAAATTTTTGGAGAAATTAAAAAATTAAAACCTGGTCAAGGTGGTGAAATACATATTACTGACGCAATTAAAAGTTTAATTAAAAAAGAAAACAAATTTTATGGAAATATTTTTACGGGCAAATATTTAGATTGTGGAACTTTAAGTGGATATATTAATTCAGGAATTCAAATATCCAAAGGAAAATAAATGAAGCTATGCATGATAGGAACTGGTTATGTTGGATTAGTTAGCGGGGTCTGCTTTGCTGATATAGGAAACCAGGTTATTTGTGTTGATAAAGATAAAAATAAAATAGATAATCTTAATTCTGGAATTTCCCCAATCTATGAACCAGGATTAGATGAATTAATAAAAAAAAATTTTGTAGCTAAACGTCTCTCGTTCACAACAGATATTAATAGAGCTATAAGCACATCAGATATAATTTTTATATGTGTAGGAACACCTACAAGAAAAGGATCAATTCAAGTTGATTTGTCTTTTGTTTATAAATGTACAAAAGAAATATTGAAATATTCAAAAAGAAAAAAAATTATTGTAACTAAATCGACCGTGCCAGTAGGAACAGGTGATGAGATTGAAAAAATTTTAAAAAAAAAGAAAAAGCTTTTTACTGTAATTTCTAATCCTGAATTTTTACGAGAAGGTGAAGCAATACGAGATTTTAGATATCCGGATAGAATTGTAATAGGATCTAACGAACAAAAGGCTTTTAATATTATGAGAAAACTTTATGCACCATTAATTAATAAGGGATCAAAATTTTTCACTGTTACAAGAAGAGGATCCGAGTTAATAAAGTATGCCTCAAATGCTTTTCTTGCAACCAAAATTACTTTTATTAATGAACTTGCTAACTTATGTGAAAAGTGTGGAGTAAATATAGAAGATATTTCATTAGGTATGGGCTCCGATAGTAGAATAGGCGGAAGATTTTTACGTGCTGGCCCAGCTTATGGGGGATCGTGCTTTCCAAAGGATACCAAAGGTCTAGTATCTGTTGCAGATAAATATAAAATAAATCTATCAGTTATTAAATCAGTAATTAAATCTAATCAAGAAAGAGTAAGTTTACTCACCCAGAGAATTCATAAAATTTTAGGTTCAAATATAAGAAATAAAAAAATTTCTTTCTTAGGTGTTACATTTAAACCAAACACTGACGATATGAGGGACTCCACTAGCCTAAAAATGATACCCTATCTATGTAAAAAAGGTGCTAAAGTTAATTATTACGATCCATCTGGAGAAAAAAAAGAATTTAGAAAAATTAAAAACTGCAATTACAAAAACAATATAAAATCAAATTGTTATGGGACAGATTTAGTAGTTCTACTCACTGAATGGGATGAATTCAAATCGATAGATTTCAAAAGGATTGTAAAAAATAATAAATTTAAAGTTTATGATTTAAGAAATCTTTATTCTGCCGAAGATATGAAAAGAAATAAGGTTAAATACTATTCCGTTGGTAGACCTAACACTAATTAAGTTCAAAGATTGCATCAACTTCTACAGCAACTCCTAAAGGTAAACTATTCACACTCACTGCAGCGCGCGTGTGTTCACCTTTTTTATCGAAAATTTTAGCTATAATATCTGAAGCGCCGTTAATAATTTTTGGTTGATCTTTGAAATCATCTGTCGAATTGACATAACCTGTTAATTTTACACAAGATTTAACTTTATCTAAATTTCCTCCACAGGCATTTTTAACATGAGCGACAATACTTAAACCACATCTTTCAGCAGCTTTATACCCTTTCTCTAAATCTAAATCTTTTCCAATCTTGCCTGTTATAAGTTTTGCATTTTCGTCAATAGATATTTGACCAGAGATATATAATAGTTTCCCAACAATCTTAGTAGCAACATAAGCTCCTACTGGCGCTTTTGGTTCAGGTAATTTTATATTTAAGCTTTTTATTTTGCTCTCTATGTCACTCATTTTCTTTTACCTTTTTTTTTAGTTCTATCGTATTCTTTTCTTTTTTCAATTAATATAAGCGCTTCCTCCATAGTAAGTTCATTTGGATCTTTTTCTTCAGGAATAGTTGCATTTAAAGACTTGTACTTAATATAAGGTCCATATTGTCCCTTCATAATTCTAACAGGTTTTTTATCCTCAGGATGTTCTCCAAGGTCTTTAATTAGTGAAGAAGAAATCCTTCCTGGTTTAGCTTCCGCAATTAAAGTTATTGCTCGATTAATTCCAATTGAAAAAAGATCTTCAACATTTTCAAGTCTTGCAGATTTGTTTTCACATTTAAGATACGGACCAAATCTTCCAGAGTTAAGAGTTATATCTTGTTTATTTTCTGGATGTTGACCTAACACTTTAGGTAGAGAGCATAAATATTTTGCTTTGTCTAAATCAACACTGTCCACATCAATACCTTTTGGAATTGATACATTTTTTAGATGGTCATTCTCATTTTTTTTCTTTCTACCTTTTTTCTTTTTTGTTTCTAATTCTTCTTTTTCTTTTTCATATTGCAAGTAGGGGCCAAATCTACCATTCTTTAAATATATATCTTTACCTTTATCGTTTTGACCCAGTAATTTAGGCTCTGCTAAGTTATATTGAGCTGCAGCTTTAGCTTTAGATAAAGGTCTAGTAAATTTACACTCCGGATAATTTGAACAACCTATAAATGCACCGCCTCTAAAACTATTCTTAAGACTAAGCTCTCCATTGGAACATAACTTACATTTTCGATCTATAGCGTCTTTATCATCCCTTTCAAAAATTAAAGCTCCTAAACTTTCATTTAATAAGTCTAATACTTCTCTAGTTCTCTTTTCTTTTACTTTTCCAACATTTTCGTAAAAGTCTTTCCAGAAATTATCTAAAACTTGAACCCATTCAATTTTACCACTAGTGATTTCATCTAGCTGATTTTCTAGGTCTGCAGTGAAATTATAATCAACGTATTTAGAGAATAATTTTTCTAAAAAAGCTGAAATTAGCTTTCCTCTGTCAGTCGGATTAAACCTTTTATTAATTAATTCGACATAATTTCTCGTTGATAATACTGAGATAATGCTAGCATAAGTAGAGGGTCTACCTATGCCTAATTCCTCCATCTTTTTCACTAAACTAGCCTCAGAGTATCGTGGTGGTGGATCTGTGAAATGTTGTTCATCATTAAGCTTAAGTATACTAATTTCCTCTCCAACTTTGACCTCAGGCAAAATATTCTTTGCATCTTCGTCAGTTTCTTGAACTTGGTAAACTTTAAGAAATCCATCAAATTTTACGACTGATCCGCTAGCTCTAAAATTAATCTTATTATCGTTTGAAGAAATAATTATCGTATTTCTATTAAACTCTGCTGGCGTCATTTGAGATGATAAGGCTCTACTCCAAATTAATTCATAAAGTTTAAATTGATCTGCATTTACATATTTTTTTATATCAGAAGGTTTCCTACTTATATTAGTCGGCCTAATTGCTTCATGAGCTTCTTGAGCGTTCTTTGCTTTTTTTCCCGTATAACTATTTGGTGCTTCTGGTAAATATTTATCACCATAATCATCAGTAATAAATTTTCTAAAGTCATCAATTGCTTCTTTTGAAATATTAGTTCCATCAGTTCTCATATAAGTAATTAATCCGGTTGTTTCACCCTCGATATCTACACCTTGATAAAGTCGTTGTGCAATTTGCATTGTTCTGGAAGCTCCAAAACCAAATCGTCCCGAAGCAGTCTGTTGTAAAGTTGATGTTGTAAAAGGTGCTAGGGGGTTTCGTCTAAACACTTTTGTATTCACATCAGCAATTTTAAATTTTGTTTTATTGATTACATTAACTGCTTTTTGTATTTCATCTTTATTTTTGAAAGAAAATTTTTCAATTTTTTCTCCATTAAATAAACTTAATTTTGAAAAAATATTTTTATTATCTTTGTTCGTAAAGTCGGATGTAAGAGTCCAGTATTCTTCTGGTTTAAATAATTCTATTTCTTTTTCTCTTTCAGTAATAAGTTTTAAGGCTACTGATTGAACTCTTCCTGCTGATTTTGATCCAGGTAATTTTGTCCAAAGGATTGGTGAGATATTAAATCCCACAAGATAGTCTAAGGCTCTTCGTGCTAGATAGGCTTCAACTAGAGGTAAATGAATTTCTCTTGGATTTTTAATAGCATCTAGAATTGCTTTCTTCGTAATCTCATTAAAAACAACTCGCTCAAGGTGTTTATCTTTTAATAACTTTTTTTTATCTAAAACTTCTTTAACATGCCATGCGATAGCTTCACCTTCACGATCAGGGTCTGTAGCTAAAATAATTTTATCAGAGTCTTCAGCAGCATTTGTAATTTCTTTTAAATATTTTTTTGAAAAAGAGTCTATTTCCCATTCCATTTGAAATTTATTTTCAGGATCTACAGATCCATTTTTGGAAGGAAGATCTCTTATGTGCCCATAACTAGCTAAAACCAAATAATCTTTACCTAAATATTTATTTATTGTTTTTGCTTTTGCCGGACTTTCAACAATTACTAAATTCATTATTCGTTTATTTTCAAAATTAAACGAATTTGTCAAATTTATTATTTAAAAACTAGAAAAGACAACACTTATAACTTAATTTTACTTTCTTCAGAATTTTTTAATCGAACTATATTTTCTCTATGTGTGTAAATGATAATTACAAAAAAAATAAAAAGTATTAAAGAAAAATTATTAATAAAAAAATATGAATAAACAAAAACAATTAGAGATGAAATGATCGAAGATAATGATGCGTATCTAAATAAAAAAGATAAAACAAGCCAAGTAATTCCAAAAATTAGAAAAAATTTATATGAAAGTGCTAATATGACACCTAGGTAAGTCGCAACTCCTTTACCTCCTTTAAATTTTAACCAAACTGGAAAAATATGACCGATAAAACAAATCAAAGCAGAATATGAAATTAGATTTTCAAAATAAATAAATGTTATAATAATAGAAAGGTATCCTTTTAATAAATCAAGTAAGAGGGTTGCAATTGCAAGAGATTTTTTTCCAGTTCTTAAAACGTTTGTGGTTCCAATATTTCCTGATCCTATTTCTCTAATATCTTTTTTTAAAAAAATTTTTGTTAAAATCAATCCAAAAGGAATTGATCCTAATAAATAAGAATACACTGCGACTATTATTAAATTTGTATCCATTATTTTGAGTAAACTAGTTCACCGTTAAGATAAGTCATTAAAATCTTTCCTTGGAGATTTCTGTTTTCTATAGCTGTATTTTTTGATTTAGATTGTAGTTTGTTAGCATCTACTTTCCATGGAGCTTCTAAATCAAATATACAAATATCACCATCTGACCCTTTTGCCAAAGTTCCTTTTTTTATGTTTAATATTTTAGCAGGGTTAATGGTTAAGGTTTCTATTATTTTATTCAGAGGAAGTGATTCATTGTGATACATTTCCAATGAAAGAGGCAGAAGGGTCTCTACACCAATAGCGCCGGTAGCTGCTTGTGCAAAGGGCAATCTTTTACTTTCTTCATCTTCAGGTAAATGGTCAGAGACTATCACGTCTATTAATCCATCCTTTATACCCTGAACAAGTGCTAATCTGTCTTCTTCAAGTCTTAGAGGTGGAGATAGTTTTAAGAAAGTCTTAAATTCACCAATATCATTTTCATTTAATGATAAATTATTTATTGAAACTCCCACGCTAAATTTTTTGCCATTATTTTTATTTTTTCTAATAACATCTAAAGATTGTTTAGATGAAATCTGATTTATGTGATATCTGCAAGGGTATTCACTAAGTAAACTTAGGTCTCTTTCAATAATTATTTTTTCAGCTAGAGCTGATACACCTTGCAGTCCGAGCCTTGTAGCTATTTCTCCGTCGTTGATGCAAGAGTTTTTTGATAACTCATAGTCTTCTGCATGTTGCATTATCAAAACCCCAATATCAGAAGCATAATCCATTATCCTAGACATTAGCTCTGTATTTTGAATAGTTTTATTAACATCGCTAAAGCCAATTATTCCTCTACCAGAGAGCAAACCAAACTCAGTCATCAACTTACCTTCGCATTGTTTGGTTATTGAAGCACAAGGAAAAAGGTTAACATTGGATTTATCTCTTCCTCTTCTAATAATAAAATCAACCATTGAAACGTTATCGATAATTGGTTTTGTATTAGGCATGGTTACTATAGATGTAACCCCTCCAGCTAAAGCAGCTTGGCTAAGAGTTCTAAAGTTTTCCTTATATTCATATCCCGGCTCACCTACAAAAGCCTTCATATCTACTAACCCTGGAATTAAAATATTGTCTTTTAAATCAATTATCTCAGCATCTTTATTAGCGTCAGTTTTTTTTACATTTTTTCCTATAGCTTTTACTTTACCTTTTTCATTTAATATTAAAGCGCCTTTCTCATCCATATTTTGTGATGGATCTATAATTCTTGCATTAATAAAAATTTTTTCTTTCATTTATTTACAATACTTTTTTAAACAAGCCATTCTTACTGCTACACCTAATTCAACTTGCTCTTTAACCAAACTTACATTTATGTCATCTGCAAGTTTTGTATCTATCTCTACTCCTCTATTCATTGGACCAGGATGCATAATCAACGCGTCTTTTTTTGCAAATTTTAATTTTTCTGGAGTTAAACCATAAAATTCATAATATTCTCTTTTTGAAGGTAAGAACGAACCTTGCATCCTTTCATTTTGCAATCTTAACATCATTACAATGTCGCAACCATCAAGACCTTTTTTCATATCTGTAAAAGACTTTACTCCCATTCTATCAATTGATTTTGGCATTAATGTTTTAGGTGCTATTACATTTACTTCAGCACCTAACATATTCATTAAATAAATATTTGATCTAGCTACTCTTGAATGAAGTATGTCACCGCAAATTGCTATCTTCAGTCCTTCAATTTTACCTTTTCTATTAATTATTGTTAAAGCATCAAGTAAAGCTTGAGTAGGGTGTTCTCTTCTTCCATCACCAGCATTAATAACTGCACAATTAACTTTTTGAGATAATAAATTTGGCGCACCTGAATCTTGGTGCCTGATTACAATTAAGTCAGGGTGCATCGCGTTTAAAGTCATTGCAGTATCGATTAATGTTTCACCTTTTTTAAGCGCAGAGTTGTCCATGTTCATAGACATTACATCTGCACCTAATCTTTTACCTGCTAGATCGAATGAACTTTGAGTTCTTGTCGATGGTTCGAAAAATAAATTAATTTGAGTTTTTCCTCTAAGAACATCTAATTTTTTTGAGCTACTTCTGTTTAATTCAATAAATTTTTTCGCTTCATCTAATATTGATTTAGCTTCTAATATTGAAAGGTTTTGAATACCAAGAAGATGTTTGGGAGAGTTTTTAATAGCTGTATTGTTTTTCTTAACTGCCATTAAAATCAACTCTATAGGCGTTTTATAGTATCAGATCAAGTATTTTCTTTAGTTAAATAGTCTAAGGCTCCTTGAAGTATAAATTGTGCAGAATTCTCATCTAATTTGCTTATCTTTTTGGACGTGTTTGATGCTAAATCATTGGATAAATTAAACGCCCCCTGACTTGATAATCTCTCATCCCATAAAGTGACATTTTCAGTAACATCTTTTGATAGATTAATAGCTAAATCTTTAGCTGATTGTGACGATTGACTGGAAGATCCATCCATATTAATTGGATTCCCAACTACAATGCCTTTAATCTGATTTTCATTGAAAATCTTTATTATTTCTTTAAGAAACTCAGAATATTTATTTTTAATTAAAGTCGTATATGGAGTGGCAATAATTTTATTTTCATCAGAAATGGCTACACCAATACGTTTTCTACCGGGGTCAATTCCCATTAACCTGGACTTTTTATCGAGTTTTTTCTTAAATTCTTTAATATCAAGCATGAAATTTACCTAATTTGTGATAAAACACATTTAAATTAACTTATTTCACAAATGTCCCTAGATAAAGAAAAAATTAAACACGTTGCAAAATTAGCTCGAATTTCGGTTGATGACGCTAAAGTGGAGAGCTTAACAAAAGATTTAAACTCTATTTTTAAGTTTATAGAGCAATTAAATGAACTAAATACAGACAAAGTCGAACCATTAACTTCTATACTTAATCAATCATTAAGATCGAGAAAAGACGAAATTAGTGATGGTAAGATAAGAGAGAAAGTTTTGAAAAATTCACCTAAAGAAAATGAAGAATTTTTTGTAGTTCCAAAGGTGGTGGAGTAATGGCTGATATTACAAATCAAAGTCTTAATGAAATTATAGAAAACATAAAAACGAAAAAAGTCTCCTCTACAGATTTAACCAAAGCATATATAAAAAACATTGAAAGCGCAAAAAAGTTAAATGCATTTGTTACTACAACATTTGATCAAGCTTTGGATAAAGCTAAACAATTCGATAATAAACCAAATTTTAATCAATTGCTGCCAGGAATACCTTTAGCTGTAAAAGATTTATTTTGTACAGAAAATACAAAAACAACTGCTGGAAGCAACATTTTAAATAATTTTATTCCATCTTATGAGTCAACTGTCACAAAAAATTTATGGAACAATGGGTCTTTTCTTTTAGGAAAATTAAATTGTGATGAATTTGCGATGGGCTCTTCTAACGAGACAAGCCATTATGGAAATGTAATTAATCCTGTTGGAGATCAATTAGTACCCGGAGGCTCATCTGGAGGATCCTCATCTGCTTTAGCCGCAGACTTAACTCCAGCTACAATTGGAACAGACACAGGTGGATCAATTAGGCAACCAGCTTCATTCACAGGTACCGTAGGTTTAAAACCAACTTATGGTTTATGTTCTAGATGGGGTATCGTAGCTTTTGCATCTTCTTTAGATCAAGCTGGCCCAATGACAAAAACAATAAAAGATTGTGCAATCATGCTGGAGTCAATGTCTGGATTTGATGAGAAAGACTCTACTTCAATAAATAAAAAGAAAGAACAATATTCAAAAAATTTAAAAGATAATATTAAAGGTTTAAAAATTGGAATTCCAAAAGAATATCGTGTTGATAATATGCCAAAGGAGGTTGATGAACTTTGGGAAAAAGGAAAAAAGATATTAAAAGATCTTGGTGCACAATTAATTGATATTTCATTGCCTCATACAAAATATGCTTTACCAACTTATTATATAGTTGCTCCGGCTGAAGCTTCATCTAATTTAGCAAGATATGATGGAGTTAGATACGGTTATAGATCAAAGCAAGGAAAAGATTTAATCGAGATGTATGAAAAAACACGTTCCGAAGGTTTTGGAGATGAAGTAAAACGTAGAATACTGATTGGCACTTATGTTCTCTCATCAGGTTATTATGATGCTTATTATCTTAAAGCACAAAAAGTGAGACAACTAATAAAAAAAGATTTTGATGATAGTTTTACAAAAATAGATGCAATTCTAACGCCATCAACTCCAAGTTCTGCATTTAAAATAGGGGAAAAAACAAATGATCCCGTTTCTATGTATTTGAATGATATTTTTACTGTACCTGTGAATTTAGCTGGTCTACCAGCTTTATCAATGCCTGCAGGTGTTGATAAGCAAGGTTATCCTTTAGGTTTGCAACTTATTGGTAAAGCATTAGACGAGCAAAAAATTCTTAATATTGGTTACGCATTTGAAAAAAATTGTGGTTTTAAAAATGAAATTAAAAAGTGGTGGTCATGAGCAAAGAAAAATTTGATTATTTTATTAATGGAGAAAAAGGGAAATATGAAGTTGTGATAGGTCTTGAGGTTCATGCTCAAGTTTTATCTAAATCTAAACTTTTTTCTGGTTCATCAACTAAATTTGGCGCTGATCCTAATAACCAGGTAAGTTTGATCGACTCTGCTTTTCCTGGAATGTTACCGGTCATTAATGAAGAATGTGTTAAGCAAGCAGTAAGAACTGGCCTTGGTTTAAATGCTAAAATAAATAATTACTCGGTTTTTGATAGGAAAAATTATTTCTATGCAGATTTACCTCAAGGTTATCAAATATCTCAATATAAGAACCCCATCGTAGGAGAAGGTAAAGTTTTATTAGATATGCCTTATGGATCAAAAGAGATTGGTATAGAAAGACTTCATCTCGAGCAAGATGCAGGTAAAAGTATTCATGATATGGATCCATCTAATACTTATGTTGATTTAAATCGTTCAGGAATAGCTTTAATGGAGATTGTAAGTAAACCAGATCTTAGATCACCAGATGAGGTTAATGCATACATTAAAAAATTAAGGTCAATAATGAGATATTTAGGAACCTGTGACGGAAATATGCAAGAAGGATCACTTAGAGCTGATGTTAATGTGTCTGTAAGAAAAGAAGGTGATAAAAATTTTGGAACACGTTGTGAAATAAAAAATGTAAATTCTATAAAATTTATGCAGATGGCAATAGAGTACGAAGCCGCAAGACAAGTTGAACTGATAGAAAATGGTAAAGCGATAGATCAAGAAACTAGGCTTTTTGATACTAAAAAAAATGAGACAAGATCAATGAGATCAAAAGAAGATGCTCATGATTACAGATATTTTCCAGATCCTGACCTTTTACCTTTAAAGTTAGAACAAAAATTAATCGACGACTTAAAAAAAACTCTTCCAGAACTTCCCGATAAGAAAAAAGAAAGATTTATAAAAGAATATGGACTAAATGCATATGAAGCAAATGTTCTAGTTTCTGAAAAAGAAATATCTGATTACTACGAAGAAGTTGCAAAATTATCAGATAAAAAACTTGCAGCTACTTGGATGATGGGGGATTTATTTGCAATGTTAAACGATAAGGGACTTGATATATCAAAATCTCCTATATCAGCAAAGCATTTTGCAGAATTAGTTCAATCAATAAAATCTGGAGAAATTTCAGGGAGAATAGCGAAAGAAGTTTTTGAAATAATGCTTGAAACAGGTGACAATCCAAAAAAAATAATTGAGTCAAAAGGCCTGAAACAGCAGAGCGACCCTAAAGAATTAGAAAAAATGATTGATGAAATTTTAACTAAAAACAAAGATAAAGTTGATCAATATAAATCCGGAAAAGAAAAATTATTTGGTTTTTTTGTTGGCCAAGTGATGAAGTCTTCTGGAGGAAAAGCAAATCCCCAATTAACAAACGAGATTCTAAAAAAACTTTTAAAAGGCTAATTATGCCTAAAAAATTAGATTTAACAGATAATCTTGAAAAGTATATTATTGACCATTCTGAAGATTTAACTGACATTCAAAAAGAAATCTTAGATTATAATCTTAGTCTTGGTGACCAGAAGAAACTACAAATATCTATTTCACAAGCACAATTTCTTCAAACATTAATTAAAACATCTA
The DNA here is from genome assembly GCA_902590625.1 of uncultured Pelagibacteraceae bacterium. Taxonomy (GTDB): domain Bacteria; phylum Pseudomonadota; class Alphaproteobacteria; order Pelagibacterales; family Pelagibacteraceae; genus Pelagilacustribacter. The sequence goes on from CACIXL010000002.1 coordinate 14,780, forward strand.
ATACAAAAAAAGTTTTAGAAATTGGAAGCTTTACAGGTTTTAGTGCTTTATCAATGGCTCTATCATTACCTGATGATGGATCTTTAATTAGCTTAGATAAAAACGTTGAATTTAGTAAAAAAGCAAAATCTTTTTATGATAAGGCTAATGAAAACAAGATAACACAAATTATAAACCCAGCACTTGAGAGTTTGAAAGAATTAGAAAATTCTAAACAAAAATTTGATTTGGTTTTTATTGATGCAGATAAAGAAAATTATATAAATTATTATGAAAAAAGTATTAAATTGATTGATAAAAATGGACTGATTATAATTGATAATGTTTTATGGCATGGTGAAGTAGCTGATAAATTAAAAAATGACAAATTCACCAATATTATTAGAGAATTTAACAAACATGTGAAAGAAGATAATAGAGTGGTAAAAAATATCATTCCCATTGGTGATGGGTTAACAATTTGTATTAAAAATTAATGTTTACTATTTTTGGATTTTATAAGTTTAAGAATAGTAATTTTTTAAGGAAAAATAAAGAGTTTCTGCAAAGAGAAATATTAAAAAATAACATAAAGGGTACAATTATTCTTTCTCAAGAAGGAATTAATGGAACAATTGCTGGTAAGAAGAGAAATATTAGCATGATAATAAAATCTTTAAAAAAAGTATTTAAGTTTAAAGATTTTGACAGCAAAAATACATCACAATGTGAATTTCAACCATTTCATAAGGGAAAAATTAAGATTAAAAAAGAAGTAGTTCCATTAGGTATAAAGGTAAATAAAAAAAATAAAAAACTGAATAAATATGTTTCAAATAAATCTTGGAATAAATTAATTTCAAATAAAGAAACTTTAGTTATAGATGCACGCAAACCTTTTGAACATAGTGTGGGAACTTTTAAGAATGCAATTAATCCTAAAATACAAAACTTTAGAGATTTTCCAAAATTTTTGAAAAAAATTGAAAAAACAAAGCCTGTCGCTATGTTTTGTACTGGAGGTATTAGATGTGAAAAAGCCTCAATTTTTTTAAAAAACAAGGGATTTAAAAATGTATTTCAATTAAAGGGTGGAATACTTAATTATCTAAATAAAACTAAAAAAAAAGATAGTTTATGGAAAGGTGAATGTTTTGTGTTTGATAATAGAATTTCTTTAAAGCATAAACTTAAACAAGGATCTTTCTCAATGTGCAGCGGATGCCGGACTCCACTTTCTGTTCAAGACAAAAAATCAAATAAATATGAGGAGGGAGTTTCCTGTTCAAGATGTTATGACACACTAACTAGCACACAAAAATCTAGATTTCGAATGAGACAAAGTCAGATTAATGTTGCTAAAAAGTCTGGAAAAAAGCATAAGTTCCAAAAGGAATATTAATTATATGGATTTAACAAAAGGTTCTATTTGGCAATTATTGAGACAAGTTACCATACCAGCTAGCACCGGATCTCTTTTTCAAACATTTTACAATCTTGTTGATACTTATTTTGCTGGTAGAATTTCACCAGAGGCTCTAGCAGCGATAGCAAAATCTTGGCCAATATATTTTATTGCAATTGCAGTAGCTGTTGGTATTGGAGCTGGTACCACAGCGCTTATTAGTAATGCTATTGGAGCAAAAGAAGATAGAAAAGCATCAATGTATGTTGCTCAGTCAATTGTTTTAGCAATTGCAATTTCTATTTTTGTAACTCTTTTTGGATTAAATTTTTCAGATGAACTTTTAAGAATAATGGGATCAACTGAAGAAAGTATAATTTTAACACAAGAGTATTTAGATATAATATTTTTTGGTGCTATAATTGTTTTAGTGCAGTTATCTTTGAACGGGACACTTAATGCGCAAGGCGATACAAAAAGTTATAGAAACGTACTTATATTCACCTTCTTTCTAAATATTTTTTTAAATCCATTATTTATTTTTGGATATGGATTTATACCTGCATTTGGAATAGCTGGTTTAGCTATAGCAACAATAGTATCTCAATGTGTAGGTTTAATTTATTTAGCTAATAAAGTTTATAGCTGTAAATTGAAAAAATATTTAATGATTGAATGTTTTAAACCTAAGATGGATTACTTAAGTACTTTATTTAAACAGTCAGTTCCTATTATGTTTACTATGTTAATGATTATGTTTGGAGTGTTTAATATTTTCTACTTCGTTGGTCAATTTGGTGAACTAGCAACTGCAGGTTACGGTACAGCAGTAAGAATTGAACAAGTTTTACTTCTTCCTGTAATTGGTTTGAACACTGCGGTTTTATCTATAGCTGGTCAAAATTTTGGAGCTAAAATGCATTTTAGAGTTAAGGAAGTATATGCAAAAGCTTTGATGTTTGGGTCTGGATTCATGGTTTTGGCTGGTATTTTTGTCTTTCTAACATCTGAAATAATTATTTCTTTTTTTACGAGTGACTCTCAAGTCATTCAAAGTGGGGCACTATATTTACAGGTTGCAGCTTTAATTGGTCCAGTTTACCCAGTATTTTTTATAACTTCAGCTTTATTTCAAGCACTCAAAAAACCAATTTACAGTTTGTATATGACAATACTAAGACTTACAGTGATACCATTCTCTTCTCTTTGGTACGTGATAAATATAAGAAACGGTGAATACCAAGATATATTCTATACAATCTTAGTTACAAATTGGATGATGGGCTTAGTTGTATTAACGTTTGTTCCATTTTTTTTAAAAAATAAATTTAGAATGACCTTTAAAAAATTATTTGTATTTTAATTTATTTTCTAATTTTCTGACAAAGTATGAAACAACTAGAATTAGCACTAAATATTCCAATATTAAAAAAGTATAAATTTCCAGAGGTCTATAAGTTGTCGTAACAAGCTCATTTGCTTTTCTTGTTAAATCACCAATACCAATAATAGACACTAGTGAAGACATTTTTAAGACATATACAAATTGATTTCCCATTGCTGGTAGTACTACTTTAATTGCTTGGGGCAAGATTACAAATCTCATCTTTCTCCAGAAATCCATTCCTAAAGACTCGGATACCTCATGTTGGCCCTTAGATATTGAATTTATCCCCGCTCTAAAAATTTCTGCTTGAAAAGCACTTTCACTTATAGTCAAAGCGATTATACCTGAAACAAATGGAGAGAAGCTCACACCCATCATTATTGGTAGGCCATAATAAATCCAAAGAATTAAAACTAATAATGGAATAGCTCTTACAATTTCTACATACGTTATATTAAAATAACTTAGAAATTTATTATTTGACAGAGAAGGAAGAGCTACGATCAAACCAATTATCATCGCTAGAATGATTGACACAACAGAAATATAAATAGTTGTAGTAATACCACTTATTAAAAATTTTAGATTAGTTAATCCATCTATATTTTCAGGACTTAAGATATACCAGCCCCATTCGTAATTTGAGCTACAACCTTGTAGTAAAAATAATAGAGCAATTATTTTTAAAAATTTCACTAATTGACTATATTTGTTAATTGAGGGTATTGAAACTTAAATTATAAGCTCTTTAAGTTATACTTAGTTAGTAATCGTTTGAAAAATCCTGAAGATTGTTTTTTCTTTATCCAATTGCTGACATAATCGTTCCAAACTTTATCACCTTTTGGAACCATCATAGCCAAGAACGCTGGATTTTTTTCACCATCTGGTACTATTGCCAATTGAGGATATTTAATTACTAATTTGTTAGCTTCAGTTGAACTTGTAATATTTCCGTCAGCTCTGCCTGCAAGTACTTCTTGAAAGTCCCTAGCAGGTGCTTCTACCGATTGTAATTTTGATTTTGGGAAAAATTCTTTTGCTTTTTCTTCTTGAGAAGTTCCGAGCGTAGTTGCTATTTTAACATCTTTACTGTTTAAAGAATCCCAAGTTGGAAATTTTTTTAAGTTCTTTTTTAGTACCAAAGGAACTGTTCCATATTTGTAATACGTAGCTGTAAAACCTGCTACTTCAGCTCTTTTAGGTGTTTTAGTTACACTAGTAGAAATGTCATATCTGTCAGCAGTTATTCCAGCAACAATAGTCTTCCACTCAGCAGGAACAAATTTTACTTTTACTCCTAAATCTTTGGCTAACTCTTTCATCACGTCTATATCAAAACCTTTGTACTTGTTTGTAGCAGGGTCTTTCATTGACATTGGATCCCAGTCTCCTGTAGTTCCAACTCTTAACTCGCCACTTTCTTTGATTGAATCTAATTTAGATGCTGCTTGAGCGCTTGTCGTTATAAGTAATATTAATAATGCTGAAAAAATATTTTTAATCACATTTATTTAATAGCTAATCCTCTCCTTTTTTTCGATTTGCAATTTGACCCACTTAATTAACTTAAATCATAGGGGTTGACTGAAGGGCAGTTTATCAGCTATAAAGAACAAAACAAGAACATTTATGAAGCTAACGATACCATTTTATTTGCATAAAGTAGGGGCCGGCTTCCCATCACCAGCCACCGATTATATTGAAGATGATATAGATTTAAATTCACACTTAATAACGAATGCACCGGCTACATTTATTATAAGAGTCCAAGGAAAATCTATGACTAACGTCGGTATATACGATGGAGATTTATTAATAGTAGATAAAAGTCTAAACCCAAAAAATTTTTCCACAGTAATAGCAAATGTTAATGAAGAACTTGTAGTAAAAACTTTAATCAAGAGCAAAGAAACCAACTATCTGACATCTGGGTCTAAAAATAAATCAGATAGAATTAATTTAACAGATAATCCAGAAATAATAATTTGGGGAGTAGTGACATATGTCATTCATAAACAATAGTAGAAAAAAAATTGCTCTCGTGGATTGTAATTCTTTCTACGTTTCATGTGAGAGATTATTTAATCCTAAAATAAGAAACGTACCCGTCGTTGTACTATCAAATAATGATGGCTGTGTAATATCTAGATCAACAGAGGCTAAAGCATTAGGAATTAAGATGGGAGAACCATATTTTAAAGTTAAAGAATTAGTTAAAAAAAATAATGTTCAAATATTTTCTTCTAACTATTCATTATATGGTGATTTATCTAGGAGAGTAATGCGAGTATTAAAAGGTTTCTCAGATAAAATAGAAATTTATTCAATAGATGAAGCATTTATAGATTTATCACACATAAAAGATGAAACAACAGAAGAATATGGAAAAAAAATTAGAGAAAGAGTTCTTAGGTGGACTGGAATTCCAACAAGCGTTGGTATCTCATGTACTAAAACTTTAAGCAAAGTTGCAAATCATGTTGCAAAAAAAAATAAAGCTGGTGTAATATTTTTAAAAGAAAATATCGACGAAATTTTAAAAAATTTTGAAATTTCAGATGTATGGGGAGTTGGTCGACAACTATCAAAACTATATATTAAAAACGGAATAGATAATGCATACAAATTAAAAAATATATCCAACACTTGGGTAAAAAAAAGTACAAATGTATTAGGTGCTAAAACAGTGATGGAGTTGAGAGGAATACCTTGTATTGATTTAGAAACAGAGGAAACAAAAAGAAAAAGTTGTTGTGTATCAAGATCTTTTGGAAAAAAAGTTGAAAGTTTAGATAAATTAAAAGAGTCTATAACAACACATTGCTTAAATGCTGCTGAAAAAATTAGAATGGACAAACAAACTACAAGAGCGGTGACAGTATTTATTAGAACAAGTCCTTTTGATAAAAACAGAAAATATTACTCAAACTCCATAACAATCGAGCTACCAGTAGATACTAATAATAGCTTAGAGCTAGTAAAAACTGCTATAAATGGATTGAACAAAATTTATAAATATGGATATTTTTATCAAAAGGCTGGAATTATTTTATCAAAATTAAAAAATTCATCAGAAAAAGAATTAAACTTGTTGACGCCCATTTTAGAAAATAAATCAAAAACATTAATGAAAGCAATAGATTTTACTAATGCAAAATATGGACGTAATGCAATAAGTGTAGCTCAAGCAGGAATAAATAATGATTGGAAAATGCGTAGAGAACATTCATCAAAAATAGATACAGCATCATTTGACTCACTACCTAAGATAAGTATATAAAGTAAGCACGGGGTGTCTAGAAGACTGAGATTAAACCCGACGAACCTGACCGGTAATTCAGTGAGGGAACTATGGAAACAACATATTTATCAATACAGTCGTCATTAACAGTAACTATTATAGTTGGTCTTTTTTTTATCGGGCTAGGGTATTTAAACTCAAAAAAAACTGTCGATAATAGAAATTATATAATTGGAAATAGAGACGAAAATACATTTTCATTAACAACAAGTTTGGCCGCATCCGCTTTAGGAGCATGGATACTATTTGGTCCCGCATCAGCTGCTACATGGGGAGGCTTTGGAGCAGTAATAGGATACGCATTAGGTGCTGCAACACCAATGTTATTATTATACAATTTTGGACCTAAAATTAGAAAAGAGTTTCCTAAAGGCCTATCCCTAACAGAGTTTATTAAAAAACGGTTTGGTACAGGAATACTTAAATTAAGCTTGTTTTTAATACTGTTTTATTTAATTATTTTTTTGATAGCTGAAGTTACTGCAATAGCTTTTCTATTAAACTTTATCTCTAAAACGCCATTATGGATTACAGCAGGAACAACCTTGCTAATTTGTTTACTTTACATTTTAAGAGGAGGGTTCAAGCTTTCAATAATAACTGACAAGTACCAATTCATTATAATATCAGTTCTGATATTCGCTTCTACTATTATAATTCTAGGAAACTTAGAGATAAATAGTTTTAAACTAATTGAAGAAAATTCGCCAAATCTTATAAGTAGTAAATATTTACCCAATTATACAGCCGGTCTTACTTTTTTTATAGCAGTAGCTGCAACAAATTTATTTCATCAAGGAAATTGGCAAAGGGTATTTGCTGCAAAAAATAATTTAATATTGAAGAAAAGTTTAATTTATTCTTCAATAATAACTTTATTAATAGTTTTATGGATGGGATATACAGGGCTTATTTCTTTTTCTTTAAATTCAAAAGTAATTCCTGATTTAGCTTTTTTTGATTTAATTTTATCAAAAAATTATTTATTAATAATATCAATTTTAGTATTAGCTTTGGCTTTGACATTAAGCACAATAGATACTTTAATAAATGCAATATCAAGTATTCTAATTGTAAATGGTAATCAAATTAATAAATCAATTTTTGGTAATTCTTTAAAAAATAAAACGAATTATATAATTTTACTTTTAAGTATTCTAGTTTTTATTATAGCATCAAAGGGATTTAGCATTTTATATTTATTTTTATTAGCTGACTTATTTTGTTGTGCTGCAGTGGTTACAATTTTTTATGGTTTTTTTAATAAAAAAATTAATTCTCAATTGTCATATTTATCTATTTTAAGTGCTTTGATTTTAGGAATATTGTTTTTTCCAAGTATGGACTTTCGATCAAGTATATTAGTAGGAAATTTATTACCAATAGAATATTTTAGTCCAATTATCACCACTAATTTACTTTTTATCTCTTTTGCAATAGCAATTATTGCTCAACTTTTCTTTATAATATTTTATTCTTTACGTAATTCGTTTAAATAGATAATTACAGCTAACCAAATAAACACAAACGCTATTAGTTCATCTAATAACAAAGGTTCATTAAAATAATACAATCCTAAGAAAAATTGTGCAGTAGGTGTTAGAAAGAATATCATACTTGCTGGACCAATACCTATTAGCTCAAAGCCTTTTGTATACCAAAAAAGAGGCACCAAAGTCATTAAACCTGCCCAAAATAGATAAAAAGAAAGTAATGGTTCATTAGTAGAAAAAATATTTAAATTATTATTTATTAAAAAAACAAAAAGTACAATTGCAATAGGCGTTAGTAATAACGTCTCTACAAGCAAACCTATATCTGATGAAACCTTCACTTTTTTTCTAATTAAACCGTATAAACTAAATGTTAAAGCTACAGTAATTCCAATCCAAGGTATTTCACCAAGTTTTATGAGAAAATATATTAATGCTATAATGACTAAAAAGACTGAGATAATTTTATTTCGATTATACTTTTCTTTTAAAAAGATTACTCCAAGAAATACGCTTAAGATTGGGAAAATATAATAACCTAAAGCTGAGTCTAATAAGTTATTAGTTCTTACTGCATAAAGCCATGTAAACCAATTAATTGAAACAAGTAGACCTGTTAAAAATAAGATGAAAATGTTTGCTTTAAATTTAATTATCTTTTTAAATTCGCTCCATTTGGCGTAATAGGATGTAGTAATTATTAATAATAAAGCTGTCCAAATCGTTCTGTGAATAGTTAATTCTAATGGAGATGCATAAGATACAAATTTAAAGTATATAACACCAATTATACCCCACCAAAGAGAAGCACCGACTGTAAAAGAGATTCCTTTAAATAAATTTTTCTTCATTTGACCATTTTTTTGATTGATTTATAAGGTAATTAATTAATAAATAGTACTAAATTAGCTTGTTTAAAAGGAAGAGTGGGTGAGCGGTTTAAACCAGTTGGTTGCTAACTAACCGTACGAGTAACATCGTACCGAGAGTTCGAATCTCTCCTCTTCCGCCAAAAAATTAATTAAAATAACTGTCTATTTTAACTGGTTCTTTACTTAAAATATACTTGTACACATTTATATTCTCTAAAACTCTTTGCACATAGTTTCTTGTTTCTTCAAATCTAATCTGCTCGATCCAGTTTATATAAGATAGTTGCCCTTTTGATGGATCACCATTAACTCTTCTCCAGGTTTTAACACGATTAGGTCCAGCATTATAAGCCGCTATAGCGAAAGGATAAACTCCATTATAATCTTCAATCAAAGAATTAAAATAATAAGAGCCTAACTTAATATTATATTCAGGATCTCTAGTTAAACCACTTATGCTATAAGGAAGCTTTGCTTGTTTAGCAACAATCTTAGCAGTGTATTTCATAAGCTGCATCATGCCTCTAGCTCCAGCCCAACTGTTAGCGCTCTTATCAAATTCACTTTCTTGTCTAATTATTGCTAGAATAACTTCAGACTTAGGCATGATTTTATTGTTGATTTTTTTAGGTGTAGCAATAATTGGGTAATTATATTTATTATAAAATCTTTTTTCATAAGATGCTTTTTTTGAAATCTGTATAGCAAAATCATACCTTTCTAAACTTGTTGCTAAATCTGCTGCTAAAACTTCACTACCTTTTTCTATATTTAGATCAGCTAAATGTTTGAAAATATCTTTGCCTAATTGAGTAGCATTAAGTTCTTTTAATAAAATTAATTGTCTAATTAATTTATTTTTTTTAAATTCTTTTTCATATTCCTTATCAAAAAAACTTTGGTCTTTGAGTTCAAAATTTCCACCTGGATTAATTTTATTAAATGCAAGTTGCCCATAATATGTCATTGGAAATTTAGCTGCTTCAGAGAAAAATTGTTTTGATAATTCTGTTTCATTAAGTAATTCATATGAAGCTCCCAACCAATAAGCTCCCCTAGCTAAACTAATTGGATATCCAACGTTATTATAAAAATTTTGAAAATGATTAATTGCATATTCTGGTGAATTAAGGAAAGTTAAAGCTATCCAACCAGATAGCCATTCTGCCTCTGCAAATGAAGGTCCAGCAGATAAAGCATGTTCACTAGAAATTTTGTAAGCAGTTTTATATCTTTTTTTGTAAATAAGACTTCTAACAACACTTTCTCTTTGATCCCACCATTTATCAGGGCGCACCATTTGACTTTCTGTTTTTAGTGAATTTCGATACAAAATTTCTAGCGATCCATCCAATCTTCCTCTTCGATTTCTCCATCGTAGTCTATCAAATTCTAACCCCGGATCTTCTTTAAGATATTGCGGTACTTTAGATATAGCATTATCAACACCGTAAGAATTACTCATCAAAATTTGCCTTGCGTTGTAGAGAGCTCTTTGATCTTTAGGTAAATATTTTAACATTCGTTTAAGATCCCAATATTTTCTTTCCCACGCTAAATAATCGGCTCTTTTAATATGATCATCAGAGTCAATAAATTTTTTAAATTTTGCTCTGTAATATCCTAAATCATTTTTTCGTATAGAAGCCGTTATCCAACCTTCTTTTATCAATTTTTTAACTTTTTCAGTTTTACCCTGCTCAAGATAAGCTTCTGCTAACTTTATTTTCCCCAATCCGCCAAGCGGAGGATATTTTTCAAACCAATTGATCACAGAAGTAGGTGAGTTATTTCGTAAATAAATTTTTTCTTCAGCTAAATATCTTATTCTATTAATTCTTGGATAGTCATCATTCTGTTCAATAAATTTTTTATATTCAGCAAATGAAGCGCCATTTCTAGTTGTTTTAAGATGCATCCATGTAATCAAATTTCTAAACTCTCTATCCTTGATCTTTGTAGAGCTTTTTAATGCACTATTCCACTTTTTATCTTTAATGAATTGAATAGTTTCTTTTGCTCTATCAAAATCTTTTTGATTTAAAATTGATGATTTTTCAGCTGTCTCAATTTTTGATTTATAAATTGATGGTTTTTTTTGTGGCAAAACAAAGGAACTTGTCTTTTTGGTTACTTCAACATTTTTAACCTCTTTTTTTTCTTTAAGATCATTTTTTTTATCTTTAACAATTACTTCTTGCTTTTGGATAATTTCTTTTTTTTGCTCCTTTTCTTGATCAGTTAAAGGTTTTTTTTGAGGTAAATTACTTGAAAAGCTTTCTCCAGAACCTTTATTAATTTTTTTAAATATAGAAGGTTTTTCTTTGGGAAAAAGGAATTGATTTTCTGAATAACTTCGACCTATTAATAAAATAAATGTTATTATTACTAGACTAATTAATTTATTGGTCATAAGTTAAGACTTATTTATCTTATTTTGTTTTATGCTTAAAGGATCAATTGTAGCTTTAATTACCCCTTTTGATGGTGAAAACCTCAGTGAGGATGGCTATGTTAAACTCATTAATTATCATTTAGAAAATGGTACCAGTGGAGTTGTTCCAGGAGGTACCACTGGAGAGTCACCTACATTATCTCATAATGAGCACAAAAGGATAATTGAAATAGCGGTAAAGGAATGTAAGGGAAAAATACCAGTTGTAGCAGGAACTGGTTCAAATTCTACGGATGAAGCTATTGAACTTTCTAAGTTTGCAGAAAAAGCAGGATCCGATGCTTTGCTCGTGGTTACACCTTATTATAATAAACCAACCCAAGAAGGTTTATATCAGCACTATAAAAAAATAAATGATAGTGTTGGAATTCCAATCATTATTTATAATATTCCTTCAAGATCAGTAATTGATATGAGCGTAGATACGATGGCTAAACTTTATGAGTTAAAAAACATTAAAGGTGTGAAGGATGCTACTGGAGATCTTAACAGAGTAGATCAGCAGCTAAAAGCAATGGGAAAAGAATTTATTCAACTTACTGGGAATGATGATAATGCTTTTGAATTTAACAAACGTGGTGGAGTAGGAGCAATAGGAGTTACAGCAAATATTGCTGCAAAGCTTTCTTCTGATTTTCAAAATGCTTGTACTCAAAATATTAGCAAGGCCTCAGAGTTAGACAAGTTACTACAACCACTTCATTCATCACTTTTTATTGAAAGTAATCCTTCACCAGTTAAATACGCTGCCTCATTACTTGGCATGTGTAAACCTACAGTAAGATTGCCATTAGTTGAAATAAGAGAAGAAACTAAGAAAAAAGTTTCTGATGCGCTTAAAGTAGCTAAGTTACTTTAATGAAACAAAAAATATTCCCTGGTCAAAAAATTATTTGTTTAAATAGAAAAGCAAGTTTTAATTATTTTTTTATCGAATTATTAGAAGCAGGAATAGTTTTGAAAGGTTCTGAAGTAAAATCATTGAGAGATGGAAAGGGGAGTATAGCAGACTCTTACGCTGTTGATAATAATGGAGAACTATATTTAATTAATTCACATATACCTTTATATAGACAATCGTCTTACAACAACCATGATCCTAAAGGGGATAGAAAACTTTTATTAAATAAAAAAGAAATAAACAAACTTATCGGAAGAATTAATCAAGAAGGATTAACTTTAATACCAACTAAGTTATATTTTTTAAAAGGAAAAGTAAAAGTGGAGATAGCTGTAGCTAAAGGAAAAAAATTATATGATAAAAGGCAAGTTAAAAAAACAAGAGATTGGAATAGAGAAAAGGCAAGGTTGCTTAGCAAAAATAACAAATGATACATCTAAATATTGGATCTAATTTAGATTCAAAAAATGGTACAAAATTTGATAATATATTGATTGCCTTAAATCTTTTAGTTGAGTCAAAAGTCAAAATTAAAAAAATTTCAAATTTCTATGAAACACCATCTTATCCAAATAGAAATTTTCCAAAATTTATTAATATCGGGTTAACAATTGAATTTAAAAACGAACATCTTGACTTATTAAAAAAAATAAAATTAATCGAAAAAAAATTAGGTAGAATTAAAACAAAAAAAAATGATCCTAGGGTAATAGATATAGATATAATAGATTTTAATGGTGCGATAAAAGTAAATAAAAATTTAATTTTACCCCATCCAAAATGTCACCTAAGAAATTTTGTTTTATTTCCTATTTTTCAAATAGATCCTAATTGGTCTCATCCAATAATAAAGAAAAAGGCTCAATTTTTGATAAATAGTCTCAGTCAAAAATCCAGGATAGAGATTACAAGATTGAAGAAAAATGTTAATATTAATCAATGATTAACAACAATGAATTAATTGATCAAATTAAATCATATAATAGGTTTTTAAATTCTGACTCTTTAAACAAAGCTTACAATTTTGCTCTAGAGGCACATCAAAATCAAAAAAGGGATGAAGGCGTTCCCTATATAATACATCCAGTGGCAGTAGCTAAAATTTTGACTGAATTAAAATTAGATAGCGCAACAATAACGACAGGGTTATTACACGATACAATAGAAGATACCAATGTAACTTATGAAACTGTAAAAAAAGAATTTGGTGAAGAAGTAGCTAACTTAGTAGAAGGAGTCACTAAAATCTCTGCGCTAGAGGATAAAGCATCAAGTGACTCAAAGGCTGAGAATTTTAGAAAATTAATACTTGCAACATCAAAAGATATAAGAGTTTTACTAGTTAAATTAGCGGATAGATTGCACAACATGCGCACGATCCAGTTTGTGAAAGATAAGGATAAAATCATAAGAAAAGCAAAAGAAACAATGGAAATTTATGCGCCTTTGGCTGACAGAATGGGCATGAATAGAATTCGAGATGAATTAGAAGATTTATCTTTTTCTGTTTTAAATAAGCCTGCAAGAGACTTAATTATAGAGAGATTAAATTTTATAAAAAATAACACTGACGATACTTTTAAATCTATTTCCCATGAATTAATTGAAATTTTGAAAAACAATGGAATTAAAGCTACTATTACGGGTCGAGAGAAAACTCCTTTTTCAATTTGGCGAAAAATTCAAAATAAAAAAATTTCACTTGAACAACTTACTGATATAATTGGTTTTAGAGTAATTGTTAATAATGTTGAAGATTGTTATAAAACCTTAGGCATTTTTCATAGTAGATTTTCTACCATACCTGGTAAATTTAAAGATTATATTTCAACTCCAAAAATAAATAATTATAAGTCAATACACACAGCAGTAGTTGGACCAAAAAAAAATAGAATTGAAATACAGATAAGAACTCATGATATGCACGAATTTGCTCAAAGAGGTATAGCCTCTCATTGGAAATATAAATCATCAGAAAAATTTTCTGAATTATCATGGAAAGAATACGATTGGCTTCGAGATCTTGTTGAAATTATTGAAGCAGGAACTAGTCCTGAACATTATTATGAATTTACAAAGCTACAAATGTTTCAAGAAAATGTTTTTTGTTTTACACCAAAAGGGGCTGTTATTAAATTACCCAAAAAAGCAACTCCGATTGATTTTGCTTACGCTGTGCATACAAAAGTAGGTAATAGCGCAATAAGTTGTACTGTTAATGGACAACACGCCACTCTTCAAACTATTTTAAAAAATGGTGATCTCGTAAATATAGAAACTTCTAAGAATGCTTCACCTTCTTTACATTGGTTATCTTCATCGGCCACAGGAAAGGCTCGTTCAGCAATTCGAAGATACTGGCAAGATAAATCAACTGAAGGTTCAAAAATCACTGAAAAAAATTATTCAAGCACTATAGAGGTAGATCTACCTCATAAGCCAGGAGTTTTGGGCCATATCACATCACTAATAGGGCTTAATAAAGGAAATATTATTAATTTAGAAATTATTAAAAGAACCAAAGAATATTTAACTTTTTCATTTGATTTGCAAATTAAAGATTTGAAAAATTTTACAAACTTGATAAGTCAAATAAAGCAGAGTAATTTAAACTTTAAAATAATTCGACATAAACAGAAAAAAAATGCTTTCATTAGAAGAATCTTTAAAAATTTTAAAAGAAACTAACGCATTAATCGAAGGTCATTTTATACTTTCCTCAGGATTACATAGCCCAAAATATGTTCAGTGTGCTCAATTAATGAGTAAACCAGAACAAGCGGTAAAAATATGTGAGTCTTTAGCAATTAAGATAAAAAAAGCATTTCATGACATTGATTTGATATTATCTCCTGCAATGGGAGGAATTATAGTTGGTTATGAACTAGGTAAAATTTTAAATAAACAAACAATATTCTCCGAGAGAGTAAATGGCGAATTTAAATTAAGAAGAGATTTTAATATTAAAAAAGGAGACAAGGTTTTAATAGTCGAAGATGTAATAACCACAGGTAAATCGAGTATGGAATGTTCAAAATTAATTTCCTCAAATAATGCAAGTATAGTTGGTTATGCATGTATAATAGATAGATCAAATGGAAAATCACAAATTAAAGGAAAAATTATTTCACAAGTTGAATTAGATATTCCAACTTATAGTAAGGATAATTTACCAAAAGAGTTATTATCGATAGAAGCAGTTAAACCCGGAAGCAGAAATCTTTAATGAAAAGAATTAGGCTCGGTGTAAATATAGATCATGTTGCGACTGTAAGGAATGCAAGAGGGGAGTTATACCCAAGTCCACTTAGAGCAGCAATACTAGCGCAAAAAAATGGAGCAGACTCTATCACGATACACTTAAGAGAAGATAGAAGACATATTAATGAATTAGATTTAAAAAAAATTATCAACAAATTAAAAATTCCACTTAATCTTGAGATCGCAGCTACAAAAGAAATGTTAAGAATAGCATCAAGAAGCAAACCACCATTCATATGCATAGTCCCAGAAAAAAGAAAAGAAATTACTACAGAGGGAGGTCTGAATTTAAATTATAACAGAAACTTTTTAAGAATATTTATTAAAAAATTAAAAAAAAATAAATCTCGTATAAGTCTTTTTATAGAACCAAGTTTAAAAGATTTAGAAAAGGCAAAAATATTAGATGCTGATTGTGTTGAAATACATACAGGAAAATTTTGTAATCTTGTAAACAAAAAAAAAAATTATAAAAACGAACTTAAAAAAATTCATAGAGTAGTTCAAATAGGCAATAAACTTGGTCTAGAAGTTCATGCAGGGCATGGTTTGACATATACCTCAGCTAAAATACTATCTAAAATTAAAGGAATTCAAGAGTTTAATATTGGTCATTTTCTTGTAGGCGAGTCGATATTTGAGGGTATGCCTTCAACAATTAAAAAATTTAAAAGAATTTTAAAATTATGAATATTTTCGGTATTGGCACAGACATAGTAAATGTTGATAGAATAAAGAATTCATTAAAAAATAAAAATTTCATCAAACGTATTTTCAATAAAAAAGAAATTCAAAAATGTAAAAAGATTAATTTTAGTAATAATTGTTATGCCAAGAGATTTGCTGCAAAAGAAGCATTTTCAAAAGCTATAGGAACTGGAATATCAAAAGGAATAAATTTTAATGAAATTGTTATATTGAATAAAAAAACAGGGAAACCGTATATAAGTATTATAGGTCAAACCAAGAAAACACTTAATAATAAATTCAAAAGAAAAAAACCAAAGATTTCTTTATCCCTTTCGGATGAAAAAAAATATGCTGTAGCATTTGTGACAATATCATTATGAATACAAAAAAATTTTTTTACACTGTTTATGATAATGTTAAAACCTTATTAGTGGCGTTAATAATAGCAGTTTTAATTAGATCGCTATTATTTCAACCTTTTTACATTCCTTCGTCATCTATGGAGCCCACTTTGTTAGTCGGGGATCGTATTTTTGTATCAAAGTATACTTACGGTTATAGTAAACATTCCTTCCCATTCAGCCCAAATATAACTAATGACCGTTTTCTCTCAAGATTGCCAAAGAGGGGTGATCTAGTCGTTTTTAAAACTCCTGCAGATAATAGGACGGACTATATTAAGAGATTAATCGGATTACCTGGTGATACAATTCAATTTATTGAAGGTGAGCTAATAATTAATAATAAAAAAATATCAAGAAAACAAATTAAAAGTGAAAAAATTATCAGATGTGGAAATTTTTTATTAGAAACAAATACTTTTATTGAAACATTACCAAATGGTCTAGAACACTTAGTTGTTTACAAAAAGAGAGGATCGTTACAAAATTCTAAAGTATTTAAAGTTCCTGCTAATCATTTTTTTTTGTTAGGTGATAATAGAGATTGTTCAAAAGATAGCAGATATCTCGACAGTGTAGGGTATGTGAATATCTTAAATTTAGTTGGAGAAGCTAAAATAATTTTCTTTTCCAATGATACAAACGTGAGTAGTTTGTTAAAATTTTGGAATATTAATAAATCATTTAGATTCGATAGACTGTTTAAGGGTTTATAATGGAGAAAAAAATTAAAGAGCTTGAAAAAATTATTAAATATAATTTTAAAAAATTCTCTTTATTAGAAAAAGCACTAACTCATAAAAGTTTTGATAACAATATTAATAACGAAAAATTGGAGTTTTTGGGAGATAGGGTCTTAGGTTTAGTTATTTCTGAAAAGCTTTTAAATAAATTTCCTGATGAAAAAGAGGGAATAATTGATAAAAAATTTGCTAACTTGGTGAACAAAAGGACTTGTCTGCTTATTGCTAAGAAGATTAACTTAAAAAAGTTTATCCAGTTAGGATCTTCTCATAAAAAACTTGAACGATCAGCTGATAAGATAAGTAGTGACTGCTTAGAAGCAATCGTTGGTGCTATATACTTAGATGGTGGACTTAAATCGGTTGAAAAATTTATCCTTAATTTTTGGAGTGAGTTCTTACTAAAATCAACTATTACTCTGATAGACTCAAAAACTAAACTACAAGAATTCAGTCTCAAAAAATTTAAAGAACTTCCAAAATATATTTTTTTTAAAAAAACTGGACCTCAACACAGACCATTATTTAAAACAGAAGTGCAAATTCCTAATTCAAAAAAAATTGTTGGTATAGGCTCATCAAAAAAAAATGCACAACAAAATGCAGCAGCTAAACTTTTAAAAATTTTGAATGTATGATCTGGGAAGATGAGTGTTATTTATTATCAAAAAGAAAATTTAGAGAAAATGCTAATATCATTAATATATTTACTTTAAAAAAAGGCAAAATAGATGGTATAGTTTATGGTGGAACCTCAAGAAAGGTCAGAAATTATCTTCAGATTTCTAATAAACTTTTTGTTTCGCACACTTCAAAAAGTGAAAATAAAATAGGATATTTTAAGACTGAATTGATTAAACCTATTTCACCATTATATTTTAATGATAAGGAGAGAACTTCTGCATTAATTTCAATTTGTTCGTTATTAAACATTTTGTTACCTGTTTCTCAACCTAATAAAAAAATTTATGAATCTTTTGAAAAACTAATTAGCTCTATTAATTTAGAAAATTGGATTTTTTTATATATTTTTTTTGAAATTAATTTAATCAAAGAACTAGGTTATGATACAAATCTTATTGAACACTCAACTGATATACTCAATAGTAAAGATTTTATTAATATTAAAATTGATGGTTATATTTATGAAATTCCAAATTATTTAATTGAAAAAAAAATACCAAAAAATTTTACAAATTTAATTATTCGTAAATCTCTTTATTTTACAAGGCAGGTAATGCAAAATAAATTTTTTATACCAAATAACTTAATATTTCCTAAGTCACGTGTAATCTTAGAAAATTACTTTAATTAAGATTTAATTTTTTAGCAATATCTAGAGCAAAATAAGAAACAATTGCTGAAGCACCAGCTCTTTTAAAACACATTAAACTTTCAATTATTGATTCTTCATTTATTAATCTATTATTAATTGCACTTTTTATTAAGCTATATTCTCCTGAGACTTGATAAGCTAATACAGGTATTTTAAAATTTTCTTTTACTTTCTGTATTATATCTAAGTATGGCAAACCAGGTTTTACCATAACCATATCAGCGCCTTCTTTAATGTCTAAAGCGACTTCTCTTAAAGACTCGTTGCTATTAGCAAAATTCATTTGATAATTTTTTTTATCACTCTTTAAAGATTTTTTTGATCCAACAGCATCTCTAAATGGACCATAAAAGTTTGAAGCATATTTAACCGCATAAGAAAGAATTTGCACATCGTGATATTTATTTTTATCCAGATATTTTCTAATTTTTCCAACTCTTCCATCCATCATGTCTGAGGGTGCTATCACATCACAGCCCATTTGAGCTTGTATTAAAGCTTGTTTTATTAGAATATCAACTGTTTCATCATTACTAACATAATTATTTTTAAACAAACCATCATGCCCATGTGTCGTATAAGGATCTAATGCAACATCAGTCATAATTCCAATACTATTCTTAAATCTTTTTTTTATAAATCTAATAGCTTTACAGACTAAATTATTTTCATTTAATGCCTCTGTCCCTAACTTATCTTTCTTGCTTTGTGGTGTTGAAGGAAAAAGAGCCACCATTGGAATTTTGTGTTTGATAATGTTATTTACAATTACTCCTAGTTGATCTATTGAATATTTATATATTCCAGGCATTGATTTAATTACTTGTTTCTTATTTTTACCGTCAACAAGAAAAATTGGATAAATTAAATCATTGCTAGATAAGTTGTTTTCTTGTACTAACTTTCTAGACCAGTTGTATTTTCTAGTTCTACGAAGTCTTAAATTAGGGTATTTACCGGTAATCATGCTTTATTTAATTTATTATGCGACAAATGTATAATACAAATATATATTACAAAGAGATAAATAACAATAACCCATGACATTAGACTCAAACATAGTAAACCTTAACTTAGATAAAAAAGAAGAAAAAATTTTAAATTTTTCAGATTTTCAAAAACAAAACTTGAAATTTGATATTTTAAAACTTCAAGAAGCCTACATGCAGATAATTCAAACTAAAAAATTCGATGATGGTGGGGGCATTTCTCATTTTGGAGCAATATGTTTAACCAGAAAACCTGGAGATCCAGACTCTGTAAAAGGAAACAAAGCAAGAGGATTATACTGGACCAAACCAGATAAATCAGGAAAAGAAGTTTCTAGAGATGTAAATATAGATGAGTCTGAATATTCTGAGTTTATACCAGATTATAAAAATACATATTTTAAAGAAGTATTCGATACTCTTTCCTCAAAATATAAATTAGGGAGAGTAAGAATTTTGTTAAAAGAACCAAGATCAACATTAAGTTGGCACAGAGATCCAGAACCGAGACTACACATTCCAATAATAACAAATCCAGGATGCTTAATGGTAATAGATAATGTTGCTAAACATATGCCAGCAGATGGATCTGTTTGGATTACAAATAATACTAAATATCACAACGCATTTAATGGAGGTGAAGAAAACAGAGTTCATCTTGTTGCTTGCGTTTTAGATTATAAATTTAATTAAATTGAGTTTTTTATTTAAAAAAATTTGTATTGCTTCAGACCATGCTGGTTATAAATTAAAAGAAAAAATAAAAGATCATCTTATCAATAAAAATGTATCAATTTTTGATTTAGGGCCATACAGAGTTAAATCAGTAGATTATCCAGATTATGCAAAGAGACTTGCAAAACGAGTCAAAACTAAAAAAAGTGATATTGGAATTTTAGTGTGCGGTTCTGGTACAGGTATGGCCATAAGTGCTAATAAAATCAAAGATATAAGGGCAGCAGTTTGCTATAATCCAAAGTCTACTAGATTGTCTAGACAGCACAATAATGCTAATATAATTGCATTAGGAGCTAGATTAACAAAAAATAGTTTGTCGTTAAAATTAGTAGAATTATTTTTAAAAACTAAATTTGAAGGTGGCAGACATTTAAAAAGGATTAAAAAAATATAATGTCAGTAATTAAATTAGATAAATATTTAAACAGTTTCTTTAAATTAAAATTACAAGATGCTGATAAAGAACTTTATAATTCAATTAGAGACGAATTTATAAGACAACAAAATCATATTGAATTAATAGCATCAGAAAATATTGTATCGAGAGCTGTTTTAGAGGCACAAGGTTCAGTTTTAACTAATAAGTATGCTGAAGGTTATCCTTCAAAAAGATATTATGGCGGATGTGAACATGTAGATGTTTCAGAGAATTTAGCTATTGAGCGAGCAAAAAAACTATTTGATTGTAAATTTGCAAACGTACAGCCACATTCTGGTGCACAAGCTAATGGTGCGGTTTATTTAGCACTCTTAAAACCAGGTGATACTACTTTAGCAATGAGTTTAAACTCAGGAGGTCATTTAACACACGGAGCAAAGCCAGCTCAATCAGGTAAATGGTTTAATGCACTTCATTACGAAGTTGATAAGATAACTGGTTTAATTGATTATAATGCTGTCGAAAAACTGGCGATAGAAAATAAACCTAAACTTATAATTGCAGGAGGAAGTGCGTACTCAAGAATAATTGATTTTAAAAAATTTAGAGAAATTTGTGATAGAGTTGGTGCATACTTATTAGTTGATATGGCGCATTTATCTGGTTTAGTAGCTGGAGGTGCTTATCCTAACCCTACTAAATATGCTGATGTTGTAACTTCTACAACACATAAAGTTTTGAGAGGACCAAGAGGTGGAATAATTTTAACAAATAACGAAGAGTTAGCTAAAAAATTTAATAGTGCAATCTTTCCTGGCTTACAAGGTGGACCTTTAATGCATGTTATTGCTGCAAAAGCAGTTTGTTTCAAAGAAGCTTTGTCAGATGAATTTAAAACATATACAAAAAACGTAATTAAAAATGCTCAAGTTTTATCTGAAAGATTATCTGAAAAAGGTTTTAAAATTTTCTCTGGTGGAACAGATACGCATCTAATGCTTCTTGATTTACGATCTTTTAAAGTTACTGGTAAAGATGCTCAAGCTTCATTAGGAAGAGCCAATATAACCTGCAATAAAAACGGAATTCCATTTGATACAGAAAGTCCATTTATAACTTCTGGAATTAGATTGGGAACACCTGCTTGTACTACGAGAGGCTTTAAAGAAGAGGAATTTAAATTGGTAGCAGATTTAATACATAAAGTAATAAAAGGTTTAGGCGAGAATAAGTCTGATAATTCAAAAATAGAAAACGAGGTAAAAAAAGAAATTATTGATCTTTGTTCTTCTTTTCCTATATATGGAAACTAAATAAATTATGCTTTGTCCATTTTGTAGAGAAAAAGACACATCAGTAGTTGACTCAAGACCAACAGAGGACGGAACAGCTATAAGAAGAAGAAGGCTATGTGGCTGTGACAGAAAAGAGAGGTTCACGACTTTCGAAAGAGTCCAGTTTCAAGAATTAACAGTCATTAAAGGTAACGGCAAAAGAGAACCATTTGATAGAGATAAAATTTCCAAATCAATCAGAATTGCTACAAGAAAAAGACCAATTGACTCTGAAACTATTGAAAAATTTATTTCAAAGATAGTTAGAAATCTTGAAGGACTTGGTGAAAGTGAGATCCCTACACCAACAATTGGTAAATTTATTATGGATGGTTTATCGTCATTGGATAAAGTTGCATATGTTCGCTTTGCTTCAGTTTATAAAAACTTTAAAGAAGCAAAAGATTTTGAACAGTTTGTAGGCAATTTAGATGACAAAAAATCATAATCAATTTTTAGATCTAGCATTTCATTTAGCAGAAAAAAATTTAGGTCAAACTAAATTAAATCCTTCTGTTGGAACAGTAGTTGTAAAAAATGAATCTGTAATATCATCTGGAGTAACTTCATTACAGGGGAGACCCCACTCAGAATTTAATGCGCTAAAACATTTAAAAAATTGTTCAGGAGCATCATTATACTCAACTTTAGAACCGTGCACACATTATGGAAAAACTCCACCGTGTACTAATATTATTATTAAAAAAAAAATTAAAAATGTTTTTTATGCATTTGATGATCCTGACACCAGAACTTATAAAAAAGCTAAAAGACTCCTTTCTAAAAAAGGAATAAAAACGAAATTAATTAGAACAAAAAATTATACTAATTTTTATAGGAGCTATTTTATAAATAGAAATTTATCAATCCCATTTGTTACAGCGAAAATTGCAATATCAAAAGATTATTTTACGATAAATAAAAAAGAAAAATGGATTACAAATGTAGAATCAAGAAATAAAGTTCATTTATTAAGGAGCAAGCACGACTGCATCTTATCGACCTCAAAATCTATTAATCACGATAACTCTTTATTAAATTGTAGAATTAATGGATTAAATAATTATAAACCTGATTTATTTATTATTGATTTAAAACTTAAATTGAAAAGAAATTTATCATTAAACAAATATTTAAAAGTTAGGAATACTTTTATTATTACAAGTAAAAATAATTCTAGCAAAACTTTAGTATATAAAAAAAAAGGTTATAAAATTATTTTTATTAATAAATTAAAAAATAAGCAGGATTTAAATATACTTTACAAAAAAATTTATAAAATTGGATATTCTAGAATGTTAATTGAATCTGGTTTAACTTTTTTAAATAATTTAATTAAAAACAGAATGGTTCATGATTTATATATTTTTAAGAGTAATAAAAAACTAGGTAAAAAAGGAAAAAATAACGATACAACAAAATATTTAAAAAAGGTTCATCCCAAAATAATAACAATTAATTTAAATGGTGAAAATCTTTTTAAGAAAGAGTTTTAATTATGTTTAATGGAATAATTTTTAATATTGGAAAAGTTAATAACATTAAAAAGAAAAAAAATAGTATTTACGTTGGAATTCAAACTAAAATGAGTTTTAGCAAGAAAGATTTAGGATCATCAATTTGTTGCGATGGAGTTTGTTTAACTGTAGTTAAAGTTATTAAGAATAAAATCTACTTTTATATTTCCAATGAAACTTTAAAAAGATCAAATTTTAAGTTTTTAAAAGTAAATCAACTAATAAATTTAGAAAAATCATTATTGTTTGGAAAAAGTATATCTGGACACTTTATTCAAGGACACGTGGACTCTGTTGCTAAAATAAAAAAGATAATATTTATCGATAAAACTTGGATGATAAATCTTGAGATTTTAAATAATAAATTAAAAAAATTTTTAATAGAAAAGGCTTCAATTTCTATAAATGGTGTGTCTCTTACTATCTCTAAAGTTTATCAAAATTCTTTTGAAATTTCTGTTATACCTCACACCTTAAAACTTACAAATTTGAAAAATTTAAAAGTTAATAGTTTAGTAAATGTAGAGTTAGATATATTTAGTAAATATATATATAAATATTCTAATTAAATGCTAAAAAATAAATTTTCAAAAATTTCATCTATTATTAAAGACGCAAAAAAAGGAAAGATGTTTATTTTAGTTGACGATAAAAATAGAGAAAATGAAGGGGATCTTATTATACCTGGCTCCAAATGTAATTCTAAAAGTATAAACTTTATGGCTAAACATGGAAGAGGATTAATTTGTTTAGCATTAACTAAAAAACAAGTTGATAATTTAAAACTACCTTTAATGTCATCAATTAATAAATCAAGAATGCAAACTGCATTTACTGTTTCAATTGAAGCAAAAAAGGGTGTCACTACTGGCATCTCGGCACAAGATCGAGCTAAGACAATTAAAACCGCTATCAATCCAAAAGTAAAAAAAAGTGAAATTGTATCTCCTGGCCATGTATTTCCTCTAGTAGCTAGAAAAGGTGGAGTTTTAGAAAGAGCTGGTCACACAGAAGCTTCAGTTGATATCTCTAAATTATCTAAATTAAATCCAAGTTCAGTTATATGTGAAGTAATGAATGAGGACGGGAGAATGGCTAGATTAAATGATCTGTTTAATTTTTCGAAAAAGCATAAAATAAAATTAGCGTCGATCGAAGATCTCATTTCATACCGTCTTAAATATGAAAAATTAGTTAAAAGAACAACATTAAAATCTCTCAATATCAAAAAAATTGGAAAAATAAATATTTATATTTATAAAAATAAATTAGAAAATAATATTAATTTTGCAATTACTAAAGGTAAATTTAACCAAAAAAAATCAATTCCAGTAAGAGTTCTTTCAAATAAAATTAAAAGCAAGAATATTATTAAAAATAAATTTATTAAAAAATCTCTTAAGGCTATGTCAAAATATAAGAATTTTTTATTATTGATTATAAATAATAAAAATAATAATTCTAAAGAAAATAATATTAACACTTTGAGATACTACGGTATTGGAGCGCAAATAATAAAAGACCTAAATATCAAAAATATGATACTAATTTCAAGAAGTAAGAAAAAGATTATTGGACTTGACGGTTTTGGTCTTAGAATTAAAAAACAAATTATAATTAGATGAAAAAAATTTTAATAGTTAGCGCAAATTATTATAAAGACATTTCTAAAAAATTATTGCTAAGTTCAAAAATAAAATTAGATAAAAATTTCAAAGTAAATATTATTAATGTACCTGGAATTTATGAAATTCCTATTGCAATAAGAAAGAATATAAAAAAGTTTGACGGATTTATTGCCTTAGGTTGTGTAATTAAAGGTCAAACGCCTCATTTCGACTTGATATGCAATGCAACATTTAATTCAATTTTAAATCTTTCAATTAACTTTAATAAGCCTATAGGTAATGGAATAATTACTGCTTATAATATGAAACAAGCTCTTCAAAGGTGTAAAAGTACTACCAGTAAAAAACCAAATAAAGGATCAGAGGCTGCAAATGCAGTCATGTCTATTTTATATAATGGACCCAAAAAAATCTAAAAATTCATCACCTCGAATAAAAGTAATTCAAAAGCTTTATAATTCTTTAATGAATCCAGACGCTGAAATTGATTATCCTAAAAGCCAGTACAAAAAGTTTATTAAAGATGTGGTAACAGGAACTTTAGAAAGATCTGACCTGATTGAAGATCAGATAAAATCTTATTTAGTAAATGATATTGATTTAGCTAAAACTGATAAATTATTAAAAATTATTATATTTGCTGCTATTTTTGAGCTCATGTTTAAACATAACACTCCAAAAAAAGTAATTATTAATGAGTATTTGTTGGCTTCAGAGCATTTTTTAGAGAAAATCCAAATAGGTTATCTGAATGCCATTCTAGATAAAATCGCTAAAGAGCTAAGAAAAGATGACTAAAAACCTGTTATTTTTATTGAAGTTTAGCTTGCCTTTTTAATATTAATTTGGCATTTATGCGCTTTATATCATGACTGATTATTTAGAATTACTATACTTAATTGCTTTTACCGGAATTTTAGCTGTTGCTTATAGTTATTTATTATCTGGACAAATAATTTCTTCAAGTGCAGGAAATTCAAGAATGCAAGAGATTGCTGAAGCTATACAAATTGGTGCAAAGGCTTATTTAAACAGACAGTATAAAACCATCGCAGTTGTAGGGATTATCGTTCTTGCAATTGTAACTTATTTTTTTAGTTACCTAGTTGGTATAGGTTATTTTATTGGAGCTTTTTTGTCAGGAGTTGCAGGATATGTGGGTATGCTTATTTCTGTTAAGGCTAATGTTCGTACGGCAGAAGCAGCACGTCATAGCCTTCAATCCGGTTTAACTATAGCTTTTAAATCAGGTGCAATTACAGGTTTATTGGTTGCGGGTCTGGCTTTATTAGCAATTACTTTTTACTATATAATTTTAATTAATTTGAATGTTGATAAAAGAGAAATTATTAATGCGTTAGTGGCTCTTGGCTTTGGAGCATCTCTTATTTCTATTTTTGCAAGACTTGGTGGTGGAATTTTTACTAAAGGAGCTGACGTAGGCGCTGATTTAGTAGGTAAAGTTGAGGCAGGCATTCCAGAGGATGATCCAAGAAATCCTGCTGTTATAGCTGATAACGTCGGTGATAATGTGGGTGATTGCGCTGGTATGGCAGCAGATTTATTTGAAACTTACGCTGTAACTATCGTAGCAACAATGGTTTTATCTTCAATTTTTTTTCCTTCAGATTATAATTTAATGATCTATCCTTTAACAATAGGTGGTGCTTGTATAATCACATCGATCATAGGTACTTGGTTTGTCAAACTAGGAAAGAGTAAAAATATAATGGGAGCTTTGTACAAAGGTTTTATTGTTACTGCCGTTACATCCCTTTTAATATTGTATCCTGTGACAGACTCAATAGTTGGCTTGCAAGATACTTACTCTAACAATGAAAAAAGTTTTACTGGCATGGAGTTATATATTTGTGGTGTAGTGGGTTTTATCATAACAGGTCTATTAATCTGGATTACTGAATATTATACGGGTACAAATTATAGACCCGTCAAAACAGTTGCTCAATCTTCAACTACAGGACACGGTACTAATGTTATACAAGGTTTAGCAATATCAATGGAAGCTACGGCTGTACCTGCTTTAATTATTGTAGCAGGAATATTGTATACAAATGAACTTGCTGGTTTATACGGCATTGCTATCGCAGTTACTGCAATGCTAGCTTTAACTGGAATGGTAGTTGCTTTAGACGCTTACGGACCGGTTACTGATAATGCTGGCGGAATAGCTGAAATGTCTAAACTACCAAAAAATGTTAGAAAAACTACTGATGCATTAGATGCAGTTGGAAATACAACAAAAGCAGTTACTAAGGGTTATGCCATTGGATCTGCAGGATTAGGAGCGTTAGTTTTATTTGCTGCTTATACAGAAGATATTAAATATTTTTCAACAGTTAAGGGATCAGCTTTAGAAGGTGTAGTTGTTACCTTCGATTTATCCAATCCTTTTGTTGTTGCTGGTTTGTTAATTGGTGGAATGTTGCCTTATTTATTTGGATCAATGGGTATGCAGGCTGTAGGGAGAGCAGGTGGATCTGTGGTAATTGAAGTAAGAAGACAATTTAAAAAAATTCCTGGCATTATGAAAGGAAAAAGAAAACCTGATTATGGTAGACTTGTAGACCTTTTGACTAAAGCTGCTATTAAAGAAATGATTATTCCTTCTTTGCTGCCTGTATTATCTCCTGTAATTCTTTATTTTATTATACTTCAAATAGGAGGAATGGAAGCCGCATTATCGTCTCTAGGGGCAATGTTATTAGGTGTCATCATAACAGGATTATTTGTAGCTGTTTCAATGACAGCAGGTGGCGGTGCATGGGACAATGCAAAAAAATATATCGAAGATGGAAATTTTGGAGGAAAAGGTTCCGAGGCACATAAATCTGCTGTGACAGGAGATACAGTTGGTGATCCGTATAAAGATACTGCTGGACCCGCAGTAAACCCAATGATTAAAATAACTAATATTGTTGCATTGCTGTTACTAGCAATTATAGCTCATTAAAAGATTTTTTTATTTTTTATTTTCATACATTTTTTGTCTTATACTTTCTAAGAAACTTGCTACAAAACTCTTTTTAGTAATATCATTTTCTGTGTTTTTTTTTAAGAAACTAATTTTATTAATTTCACTTTTTGTAAAAAATTTTTTTTCAATTAATACTCCGTATTTATCAAATCTTAAAGCTAACACATTATTTTCCTTAAGAATATTTCTACCTAATTTATGAAATTTTCCTTTAGTTAAAACTCTCTCTGCATAAATCCACATGTCGTCGTCATCAAAACTTGTGATTTGTGGCTGACCCATTATTTTTACAACATCATTTTTATTCGTCTTGTTAACAATTAATGTTTTTGATCTATTTTCTAGATATATAATTCCATGTGTCTTTATAGTATCTTGAAATTGGCAACCATTTAAACTAATCAACAATATAATAAAACAAATTAATTTATGGTTTTTAAACTCTCTAAACATAGTAATGATTTGTACAATACATTATTGACCTTATCTAGGAATATTTTTTTTTACAAAGAACTTAAATTTCCTGATAAATTTGAGACTAGAATAAATCTTATATTTTTTCATTTTTCAATACTTATGATCATTTTTAAAAAGAAAGGTAAAAAATTCGACCAAGATTCTTACGATAGCCTTTTTTACAATTTAGAAAATGATCTAAGGGAACTTGGTTTTGGCGATGTTTCAGTCAACACGAAAATGAAGAATTTAAACAAAATTTTATATGATATTTTACTTAAAATAGAAATATCTGATACGAAGAAAAATGGTTTTCAAATGAATTCAAATTTAATAATGAAGTATTTTAATCATCTAAATGAGCCTAAAAATGATAAATTTTTAAAATTCGAAAGTTATTTTACTAATTTTTATAAATTTTGTTTTGAATTATCTCTTAAAAATATGATAAAAGATGCTTTAAATTATAGATTTTAATTATGGCTGTTCCAAAACGAAAAACTTCTGTTTCAAAAAAAAAGATGAGAAGATCTCATCATAAAATATCTTCTATCAATATTGTTGAGGATAAAAAAAGTGGTGAATATAAACTTTCTCACCATGTTGATTTGAAATCTGGATACTATAACGGGAAAAAAATTCTCGATATCTAATTTTATTTATGTCAAAAAAAATTTCTATTGCAATTGATGCAATGGGTGGAGAAAATGCTCCTAACAAAACCATAGAAGGAATTAAGTTTTTTTTAGAAAAAAATATTAACAAAGATTTTACTTTAAATATTTTCGGTAAGGAAGATATTATAAATGAGAAAATAAGAAAATATAATATTAAATCAAATTTAATAAATATTATTAATTCAGATACTGTTGTTTCGGATGAAGAAACACCGATGACTGCGGTAAAAAATTCCAAGAACACAAGTATGTGGAACTGTATTAAACATCAGCTTGATGGTAAATCAGATATAAGTTTATCTGCAGGCAATACTGGTGTTTTGCTAGTTATTTCTAGAATGATTTTAAAGATGATGAATGAAGTTAGCAAACCAGCCTTGGCAGGTTTATGGCCAAATCAAAATGGCATGAATGTTGTCTTGGATTTAGGAGCTAATATTGAATGCAACGATCAAAATTTAATTGATTTTGCAGAACTCGGTTCTGCTCTTTTTAAATCTTTATTTCCAAAAGAAAGTGCAAAAGTATCACTTCTAAATGTGGGATCTGAAGAAATTAAAGGAACAGAAATGTTAAAAGCTGCTTCAAAGAGACTTAGAGATTTATCTAATGAGGACAATTTTATTTATAATGGTTATATTGAGGGAAACAATATTATGAGTGGAAAGTCTAATATTATTGTAACAGATGGGTTTACAGGAAATATTGCCCTAAAGACAGCAGAGGGGACTGCTAAATTTATTACAAAAAATTTAAAAAAATCTCTAACTGAAAACTTATTTACAAAAATATCATTACTCTTTTCATATTTTTCTCTTAAAAAATTTCAAAACAAGTTAGATCCAAGAAAATACAACGGAGCAATTTTTTTGGGATTAAACGGACCTGTTGTAAAGAGTCATGGAGGAATTGACTCTATCGGTTTTTATCACTCGATTGATTTATGCTATAAAATTGTTAAAGGAGATCTGATGTCACAAGTAAGAAAAAATTTACATCATTCAAAAAGTGCATAAAAATAGTTTTAAAAAAATTGATTTAATCAAACATATAGCAAATAAATCCGGCTTCTCATTTAATTATTCAAAAAAATTGGTAAATGATTTATTAAAAATTATTTTGTTCAATATTAAAGTTGATGATTTCAATTTAAAAGGTATAGGTTCCTTTAAAATCTTACATAAAAAAGAGAGGTATGGACGAAACCCTAAAACAAAACAAAAATTTTTGATTACAGCAAGAAAAACTATCAGCTTTACCGCATCTAAAAAAATTACTGATAAAATAAGTAATATATATGAATAAATTTTTAAGTATTTCTGAGGTCTCAAAAATATTAGATTTTGTTGATCCAAAAACCAAAAAACCAAAAAACCATATATTAAGATATTGGGAAAAAGAATTTAGGATTATAAAACCAAAAATAATTAACAAGAGAAGATACTATGATTCAAATCAACTAGAAATTATCAAAATGATAAAATTTTTCTTAAAAACTGAAGGAATGACCGTGTTAGGTGCAAAAAAAATGATCAAAATTAAATTAAATAAACTTGACGGTTATAATAATGATAGTTTAAAAGCTGAATATTATAGAAAAAATTTAAAAGCTAAAAGCAAATTATTATTAGATAGAATAAATAAAATCAAATTTTATGGCAAAAAAAACTCATCTTAAAGTCAGAATGGTTCCAGAAAGTAACCCTGATAGCAAATTTATCTACTATGCGAAAAAACCTACAAAGGGTGAAAAAGCTAAAGAAAAATTAAAACTTAAAAAATATAATCCAAATACAAGAAAGCATGAATTCTTTGTGGAGAAAAAACTTCCACCTCATAGTAAATAATTATTTTTTACCAAAATTTCTAAACTCATAATCTATAAAAGCCTTAATCATAGATTTCCAAATACGTTGAGTTATTTTAGGGTCAATATTATTTTGCCTAGATTTTTTTGAAATATTTTTTAATATTATAGAAATCCTCTTTCTATCAATAATGTCTTTTTTAAATTTCTTATTTTTTATAACTAAATCAACAAGCATTGTTCTTTTTTTTATTATTTTAAGAAATTCATTGTCTAATTTATCTAATTTACTTCTTATTTTGAGTATATTTTTATTTACCATCGCGACATAATAATTCTTAAGTTTTGATAATTAAATTTATATTATAAAAAATGTTTTCAAACGAGAAAAAAATAAATTTGTTATTTCTATCATGGTTAATATTATCTTTAATATTGGTCTTTTTTATTATCGTAGTAGGAGGATTAACAAGATTAACTGATTCTGGACTTTCAATTACTGAATGGGAGCTTTTTTCTGGAATATTGCCTCCCTTGAGTGATAGAAGCTGGTTAATTTATTTTGAAAAATACAAACTTATCCCTCAATATGAATTGCTAAATTATGACATGACCTTAAATGATTTTAAGATTATTTTTTACTGGGAATACTTCCATAGAATTTTAGCTAGATTGATTGGAATATTTTTTTTAATACCATTAATCTTTTTTTATTTATCAAATAAAATTAATTACAAATACATTAAAATTTGTTTTTTAATTTTTTCATTAATTATTTTTCAAGGAGTGATCGGATGGTTTATGGTTAAAAGCGGACTTGTAAATGATATTAAAGTCAGTCATTATAGATTATCGATACATTTATCTACAGCGATTATAATAATTTCTACAATTTATTGGCTTATTATTAATGTTATAAAACAAACGAATAAAAATTTTTTTGTATTTTCAATGAAGAATACACCTTATTTCATTTTAATTCTTTTAATTTTTTTTCAAATAATTGTTGGTGCATTTGTTTCTGGTTTAGATGCTGGAAAAATTTATCAAACATGGCCTTTAATGAACAACAACATTTTTCCAAATGACTTAACTATTGATAATTTTAATAATTTACTTGAGTTTGATGATCGATCGCTTGTTCAGTTTTATCATCGAAATTTAGCTTACTTAATTTTAATCTATATTACTATTTTCTCAATTTTTATTTATAAAAAGAAATTACATAGCTTATTTACACCAACTTTAATTTTATTATTCTTTATTTTTTTACAAGCATTTCTAGGAATTTTAACTTTAGTAACTAACCTTAATATCTATTTAGCCTCCGCACATCAAATAAGTGCTGTGTTACTTACTTTAAGCGCAATAAATCTATATTATTTTTCCACAAAATAAATTGACTTTATTAGGCTTTCTTTGTATTTATCGCCCATAATCATGACACCATTTATTAAAAAGAAAGAAGTTAAAAAAGATTGGTACATAATAGATGCAGAAAATGCAGCTGTAGGAAGGTTAGCTGCGTATATATCAAAAGTTTTAAGAGGTAAAAATAAACCAACTTTTAACCCTCATATTGATAATGGTGATTTTGTAGTCGTTACTAATATCGATAAAATTAGATTTTCTGGAAAAAAATTTACTAACAAAAAATATTACAGACACACTGGCCACCCAGGAGGAATCAAGGAGTCAACCCCTTCTTTTTTAAAAGAAAAAAATAAAACCGAAGAAATTTTAAAATTGGCAGTAAAAAGAATGCTGCCAGGAGGACCTTTGGCAAAAAAACAATTAACAAAACTAAAAATTTACAATGGCAATAAACACCCTCACGAAATCCAAAAACCTAAAGTTGTTGATTTTGAAAAATTAAATAAGAAAAATATTATCAGATAATGGAACAGGTTAGTCAAAACGTACAAAAAAGTAAGAAAATAAAATTAGATTTTAAAGAAAGTAAATATGCTACTGGTAGAAGAAAAAGATCAATAGCTAAAGTCTGGGTAAAAAAGGGATCAGGAAATATTCATGTTAATGGTTTAAAAATGGTTGAATATTTTAAAAGACCAGTACATCAAATTATCGTAACGAGACCTTTAGAAATATCTGAAGTAGCTTCAAATTACGATGTTAAATGTTCTGTCAGAGGGGGTGGTTTATCTGGGCAGGCTGGCGCTATAATTTTAGGCATATCAAAAGCTTTAATTTTACACGATGAAAATTTAAAGAAAAATTTAAAGAAAGATAAACTCACCACAAGAGACTCTAGAGTAGTAGAGCGTAAGAAATACGGTCATAGAAAAGCAAGAAGAAGCTTTCAGTTTTCTAAGCGATAATCATTTAAATTTAACTATTCGTTAGGACGGTGATATAAGACAATATGTCTATATATAATAAAATTAATGTAGCTGTTATAGGTGCTACTGGATATACAGGATTAGATCTTATTTTAATGCTTTCAACACACCCGAAAGTAAAAATAACATATTTATGTGCAACAAAAAATTTAGGAAAAAAAATTAATTTCTTTGATAAAAGAATTAAAAAGAATTTACCAAGAATATCTTCTACTAGTAAAATAAATTGGAATAGTTTAGATCTAGTATTTTTATCTCTGCCCAATGGACAAGCACAAAAAATCATTAAAAAGATATTTTTTAAAAATAAAAAATTAAAATTTATAGATTTATCAGCAGACTTTAGAATTTTTGATACAAAAATATATTTTAAAAATTATAAAATTAATCATAAAGCTAAAAAATTATTAAAAAATTCACTTTATTCAATCCCTGAATTAAATAAAAAACAAATTAAAGATTACAGAATTATTGCAAATCCAGGATGCTACCCAACATCTGTTCAAATCCCACTTGTGCCATTATTAAAAAATAAATTGATTAAGAGCGATAATATAACAATTGACACTAAATCAGGTTTTTCGGGAGCTGGAAAAAATTTTGAAAAAAAATTTAAGCATAAAAATTTATATTCATCAACATTTGCATACGGAATTAAAATGCATAGGCATGTATGCGAAATTGATCAGCAGTTTAAAAAACTTACAAAAAAAAAAGTAAAATTTTCGTTTAATCCTCATTTACTGCCAACTTTCAGAGGAATTTTATCTACTATATATGTAAATACAAAAAATAAAGTATCAGCAAAAAAATTAAGAGGCTCACTTATAGATTTTTATAAAAATTCAAAATTTATTAAAGTTTTAAAACTTAATTCATCTATTGGATCGGGAAACGTTTTAAATACAAATAATTGTGAAATTTCAGTATGTGAAACAAGAATAAAAAACAAATATATTATTTTTTGTGCAATAGACAATCTTGTTAAGGGGGCTTCTGGCCAAGCTATTCAAAATATGAATCTTTTGTATAATTTTAAAGAAAATTTAGGACTAAAATGAAATTATTTCTATTTTCACTAGTATTCTTATTAATAGGTTGCAGTAAACCAAAAACAGTTTTAATTTGTGGTGATCACATATGTGTTAACAATAAAGAGGCTGAACAATTTTTTGAAAATAATCTCTCAATAGAAGTAAAAATAATTGATAGGAAAGAAAAAAAAGGAATCAATTTGGTTGAATTAAATCTAAGTGAAAATCTTAATGGTGAAAGAAAAATAAGTATCTCTCCAAAAGAAGAAACTAAAAAGAATTTAAAAGTCTTATCTAATGAGGAAATTATCGACATAAAGAAAAACATTAAAATTAAAAATCAAAACAAAAAAATGGTTAAAAAACCACAAATTATAGATAAAAAAATAAACAAAAAAAATTCTAAAACGAAAAAAACAAATCAAGTAAATAAAGTTAATG
Source organism: uncultured Pelagibacteraceae bacterium (assembly GCA_902590625.1). GTDB lineage: Bacteria > Pseudomonadota > Alphaproteobacteria > Pelagibacterales > Pelagibacteraceae > Pelagilacustribacter. Next base: position 49,362 of record CACIXL010000002.1, read on the forward strand.
TTGTCGATGTTTGTAAAATATTAGAAAAATGCAATATTAAAGAAATATCAAAATATTTATTAAAACAAGGCAAAAAAAAGGATTATCCAGATATAACAGTAAGGCAGTAGCTGACACATGAGAAAAATTAATATTGCAATAATTGGATTGGGAAACATAGGAAGTTATTTATTTAAATATCTCAACGAAAACAAAAGAATTTTAACAGAAAAAAATAACTGTATCCCAATAATAAAATATGTTTCTGCAAAAAATAAGAAGAGAAAAAGAAATATTTCAATTAAAAAAAATCAATGGCTCGATAATTATCTAGACTCAACGAAAATTAAAGATATTGATTTAATTGTTGAATTAATTGGTGGGGCAGAGGGACCAGCAAAAAAACTAGTTTTTAATGCCTTAAGAAATAAAAAACATGTTGTAACAGCTAATAAAGCACTTATAGCAAAATACGGAGATCAATTAACAAGGATCGCTGAAAAGAATAAAGTTAACTTGGAGTTCGAAGCTTCAGTATGTGGAGGAGTACCGATTATTAGATCATTAAAAGAGAGTTTAATTGCAAATAAGATTCTTAAAATTCATGGAATATTTAACGGAACATCTAATTATATTCTTTCAGCCATGGATAAACAGGGCAAAAATTTCGACGAGGTTTTATTAAATGCCAAAAAGTTAGGTTATGCAGAGTCTAATCCTACATCTGATTTAAATGGAGATGATGTTGCGGCTAAATTAAAAATTTTAACTTCATTATGTTTTAACTCATTTTTAAACAATAATATGCATGTAGAGGGAATAAAAGATATTGAAAAAACTGATATAGATAATGCTAATAAACTAGGTTATAAAATTAAGTTGTTGGGTTTCTCGGAATTATTAAATAATAAAATTTATCAAAGAGTACATCCAACCTTGATTAAAAAAAATACTCATGTTGCAAGTATTGATGGAGTATTAAATGCTGTTATTATTGATGGTAAACCTGTAGGCCAAAGCACTATTCAAGGTGAGGGAGCAGGACCTGCGCCTACTACGTCGGCATTAATTTCTGATATTTCATCTATTTTAAGGGGAAATATAAAGTTTCCATTTTCTATATCGTCAAAAGAAAGAAAAAAGTTAAAATTTGAAAATTTGAGTGATAGATTGTTTTCAGCATATTTACGTTTTGAGGTAGTTGATAGACCAGGCGTTTTGTCAAATATAACTAAAATTTTTTCAAAGAATAAAGTTTCGATAAAAAGATTAGTACAGAATCCAGATAAAAATAAAAAATCTTCTTCAATAGTTATTATTACACATAAATCTAAAGATAAATATCTTAATAAAACACTAAGAGTGGTATCTAAAAAAAATTATATAAAACGTAATCCTAAATTAATAAGAATTGATGATAATTAATGTCAATTGATAAAAAATTTTTAAATCTATTTATAAAGGTTACTGAAAAAGCAGCTATTGGTGCCTCAAAATTTATTGGCAAAAAAGATAAAATTGCAGCAGATAAAGGTGCTGTCGATCCAATGCGAAGAGAGTTAAATAAAATTAATATGGAGGGTACAGTCGTAATCGGAGAGGGAGAAATGGATGAAGCGCCAATGCTTTATATTGGAGAAAAACTAGGTAGTCTTAATGGTCCAAAATTTGATATTGCGGTAGACCCACTTGAAGGTACTAAATTTACAGCAAATGGTGAACCCAATGCTTTCTCTGTTTTAGCAATTTCAGAAAAAGGAGGTTTATTATCTGCTCCAGACACCTATATGGAAAAAATTGTAATTGGAGCAAATCTACCAAAAAATTTGATGGATTTAGATAATGGTGTTGAGAAGAATATTAAAATTTTATCTGAAGCAAAAAACAAAAGAGTATCAGAATTAAATGCATGTGTTCTTAAAAGACCAAGACACGATCATATAGTTGAAGCACTCAACAAAATGAATGTAAAAATTAATTATATAACTGATGGTGATATAGCAGGAGCTCTTTCTGTAATTGGTGATAATCCTAAAAATGACATATATTATAGCACCGGGGGTGCTCCTGAAGGTGTAGTGGTTGCTGCTGCGTTATCTTGTTATGGAGGCCAAATACAAGGAAGATTAGTCTTAAATGATGAAGAAAAAGTTAGAGCAAAAAAACTTGGAATTACTGATTACAAAAGAAAATATAATATTGACGATATGGTAAAAGGTGATGTGATTTTCTGTGCTACCGGAGTAACTTCTGGTGATCTCGCTAAAGGAGTAAAAGATCTTGGAAATGAATTTGAAGTTAATACATTCGCATTACACAAAAGTCGAAAAATAGTAAAATCAGTTACAAACATTTACAATAAATGAATGTACCATCAATAAGTGGGAAAAATTGGATTTTAAAAAAATATAATCAAGATGATATAGCCTTTATAAAAGAAAATTTTTCATTAGATGAAATAACTTCAAAACTTTTATCAATTAGGAGAATTAAAAAAGAAGACATAAATTCTTTTCTTAATCCATCAATTAAAAATTTTTTACCTAATCCAAATATTTTAGTGGATATGGAAAAATCTGCTGCTAGAGCTGTTAAATCAATTATAAATAATGAGAAAATAGGTATTTTTGGTGATTATGATGTTGATGGGGCTACATCTACGGCACTATTAGGAAATTATTTTTCTGAATTAGGATTAAATTATGAAATTTATATACCTGATAGAAAAAAAGAAGGCTATGGTCCTTCCAAAGATAGTTTTCAACATTTAATAAATAAAGGTGTAAAATTAATTTTCACTGTTGATTGTGGCACATTATCATTTGAAGCTATTGAATTTGCCAAAAAAAATAAAGTAGATGTAATAGTTCTTGATCATCATCAATCTGAAATAGAATTGCCACAAGCATACTCAGTAGTAAATCCTAATAGAATCGATGATAAGTCTAACTTACAATATTTATGTGCAGCTGGCGTCTCTTTTATGTTTTTGGTATCTTTAAATAAACATTTGAGGTCTAAAAATTGGTTCAAAGAAAAAGATTTAATAGAACCTAATTTGTTAAACTATCTTGATTTAGTATCACTAGGAACAGTTTGTGATGTTGTTCCATTAATTGGTTTAAATAGAGCAATTGTTAAACAAGGATTAAAAATAATAAAATCAAAAAAAAATTTAGGTATTAAAACATTGTTAGATATCTGTGAAATTGAAACTAGTCCATCTGTATATCATTTAGGGTACATTCTTGGACCTAGAATAAATGCTGGAGGAAGAGTGGGTAAATGTTCTCATGGAGCTAACTTATTATTGAATAAAGATCCAAAAAATACTTTTAAAATTGCATCTGAGTTAGATCAGTTTAACAAAGAGAGACAATTACTAGAAAAGGATCTTTTACAAAAAATTTTAGATCAAATAAAAAATTATTTAGATGACCCTGTATTAATAATTAGTGGTAACAATTGGCACGAGGGAGTAATTGGTATAGTTGCAGCAAGATTAAAAGATAAATTTAACAAACCAGTAATTATTATCTCGATAGATGGAGATGTAGGCAAAGCTTCAGCTAGGTCAATTGTAGGTTTTGATATTGGTTCAATCATTATTTCCGCGGCTCAAGATAAAATACTTTTAAAAGGAGGTGGTCACAAAATGGCAGGAGGTTTTTCGATCAAAGTTGAGAATATAGAAAAATTGAAAAATTTTATTTTTAGAAAATTTAAAAACATAAATGAAGACTTAAAGAGTAAGAAGCCGTTAATGTTGGACAGTGTTATTTCACCATCTGCTGTTAATATGGATTTTTATAAAAAAGTTGCTCTTCTGCAACCTTATGGTTCGGGTAATCCTGAGCCTAGATTTATGATTGAAAATTTAAATACAATTAATGGAAAAGTTGTAGGTGATAAACATGTAAAGTCAATTTTAATTGGTGAAGATGGATCAACAATTAAATCAATAGCATTTAATGCTACAGATAATGATTTAGGAGCTTATTTACTTAAAAAAAATAAAAAATCATTTAATATTGCTGGAAAATTATCCCTAAATGAGTGGAGAGGGCAATCAAATGTGGAGTTTATTATCGATGATATTTCTGTTAATAAGACTTTCAAAAATACGGTCCCATCGTCTATCGGTTAGGACAGTTGGTTTTCATCCAACAAAGAGGGGTTCGATTCCCCTTGGGACCGCCAAAAAATATGAAGTATAAAATTGCTGTAATAGAGGAAATTCATAAAGATGGTTTAGAGCTTTTAGAAAATCATCCAGATTATGAATATGAATTAATAACAGATGTTTCTGAAACAAATTTAATAAATAAATTACCAGATTTTGACGCTTGCACTTTAAGAGTCTCTAAATTAGATGAAAAAATTCTTATGCATTGTACTAAATTAAAAGCTATATCAAGACATGGAGTAGGTTTTGACAATGTTGATTTAAATTATATTAAAAAAAATAATATATCACTTCTTATCACTGCCACTGCTAATGCAGTAGCTGTGGCAGAACATGTAATTTCAATGTTTTTATCATTATCTAAAAGTATTTCTAAATATGATGGAGAAGTTAGGAAGGGTAATTTTAAATTAAATGCTGATAAAATTCAAACATTTGAACTATTAAATAAGAATATTCTAATCGCAGGATTCGGAAGAATAGGAAAAAAATTAATAAGTAGATGTTTAGCCTTTGATACAAATGTTTATGTTTATGATCCATACGTCGATGAAAAAATTATTAAAAAATTTGGAGGAATTAAAGTTGATAAAATTGAAGATGGTTTAAAAAAAGCTGATTATGTTTCATTACATATGCCTCTTACAAATGAGACCAAAAATTTAATTAACTATTCCGTATTAAAAACTATGAAAAAAAATTCAATAATAATTAATACGGCAAGGGGAGGAATCATTAATGAGCTAGAATTAGAAAAAGCTTTAAATGAAGGATTGATTTTTGGGGCTGCCTTAGATGTTTTTTCTAAAGAACCAGTAGAAAAAGATAATCCTTTATTGAAAAATGAAAAAGTTATTTTAAGTCCGCACTCTGCTACTTTTACTGATGAATGTACATCAAGAATGGGTATAGAAACTACTAAAAATATTATTGATTTTTTTGAAAATAAAATAGATAAATCTATGATAGTTAAATTATGATTGATTTTAGTAGAAAGCTAAAAAATTTTGGTCCTCTTGAGGTTTTAGTTTTAAGTTCTATTGCTTATGTAGTTATTATGTTAATTTGGACTGCTTCCACGCGAACTGCTGTTGTGCAAAAAGCTAATGATATAAAAGCCAACCATAAATTAGTTGTGGAGTTTATTAATAATCAAGTTAATGAATGCAGTTCAAACGAGGAAGGCACTACTTTATGGGGTGACAATTGTAATTCAGCCTGGATATCTTCAAAAATTGTAAACCATATTTTGAATAATATAAAACTTAACAATCCCTACAATATTAATAAGCCTTTAATACAAACATCTCAAGATCCTAGAATTCAAGCAGAGGGGAAAGCTGGTCAATCCACAGATAAAGGAATTATCTTTGTCTCAGAAAGTAATTTTGAGTCAGAAGCTGGATCAGAGTGGGTGATAGGCGCGTGTGTTAAGTCACCTTGTGTAGCGGCTGGAAATAATGAGCTTGTCTCGGCTTATCGCTAACTAATTATATTAAAACCACACTCTTTAGCAGTTTTGCTTAAATAATTATAACCAATTTTAGCGTATTCGAATGGATTAGCTTTTGCAGGATCTTGTTCCGCCTCAACTACAAGCCAACCTTCATAATTTTTATTTTTTAAAACTGTTAGGAAAGGTTTGTAATCAATGCATCCATCCCCAGGTACTGTAAAAGCTCCATCAAGAAAAGCTTGTCGGAAAGTGCTATCATTTTTTAATGATTTTTCTAAAATATTTTTTCGAATATCTTTGCAATGAACGTGGATAATTCTTTCCATAAAATCTTCGGTTAATTTAATTGAGTTTCCACCAGCAAATAGCATATGGCCAGTATCAATTAATAATTTTACACTATCATTTGTGCTTTCTATTAGTCTTCTTGTTTCATCTTCTGTCTCAATAACTGTACCCATATGATGATGATAGGCGAGAGGCATATTTTCATCTATCATCATTTTACTTATTTCATTTATTCTGGATATAAGTAATTTCCACTCGTCCTCTGAAAGTTTAGGTTTTTTTGATAAAGGTGTTTTTGGATCACCTTGTACAGAATTTGTTACTTCTGCAAACACCATACATGGGGATTTACAATCTTTAAATAATTCCATCTGCTCTCGCATTAATTTAAATTCTTCTTTTGGTGTATTCTTTAAAAGTGTTGCTCCGTACCATCCTGAACAAAGCTGTAAATTTTCTTTTTCTAATTTTGGTATTAATTCTTTTGAGTTTTTAGGAAATTTACCACCTGACTCTATTCCGGTAAAACCAGCTTTGCTTGCTTCAGATAAACATTGCTCTAATGTAGTTTCGCCTCCTAATTCTGGCATATCATCATTGCTCCATGCTATTGGGGCTATACCTAATTTTATAGACATAATTTCAATAAAGTACTAAATTTATATTACAAATATCAAATTAATACAAAAAATATGATCAATGTAGCTTTATTCGGATTTGGACGTATAGGTCAAATGCATGCTGAAAATCTTACTAAAAATAAAGAAATAAAATTACTATATGTTTACGATAAAATTGATCAATTAAGTAGCAAAGCAAAAAAGCTTTATGGATGCAAAATTCAAAAAAATTATAATAAAATTTTTAATGATAAAAAAGTTGATATAGTTTTTATCTCTAGTCCTACAAATACTCACATTAAATTTATCGAAGAGGGAATGAAAAGAAAAAAAACAATTTTTTGTGAAAAACCTTTAGATCTTAATATAAATAAAATTATTAAAACTTTAAGAAAAGTAAAAAAAATCAAACCTAAAATTCAATTAGGATTTAATAGAAGATATGATCCTGGGCATTTTTCGTTAAAAAAAGATTTAGATAGAAATAAAATAGGAAAATTAGAAAAAATTATTATTACAAGTAGAGATCCTGCACCACCAGCGATATCTTATCTAAAGTCATCTGGTGGAATTTTAAGAGATATGATGATTCACGACTTTGATTTGTGTAGATTATATTTAGGTAATGATAAAGTTAAAGAGATTCATGCATTTACCTCATCATTTACGCCTTTTTATAAAAAAATTAAAGATCATGAATTAGCAGTAGTTACTATGAAGTCTCAAAAAGGTGTAATGTGTGTTATAACTAATTCAAGACATTGTTCCTTTGGTTATGATCAGAGAGTTGAATTATTTGGCAAAAAAGGAATGCTAATTTCTGGTAATAAGAAAGAAAACTCAACAGAATTATTTAATTCTAGCCAAACTAACTCTCAAAAACCTTTCTTAAATTTTTTTATTGAGCGTTATAATGATGCATACAGTATTCAGCTTAAAGAATTAATCTCTCTTCATAAAAATAAAATTAAATCTAGATCAACATTTGAAGATGGATACATCGCTTTAAAATTAGCTAATGCTGCTTATAAATCTTTAAAACTTAAAAAGACTATAAAACTTTAAGTTAAATAAAGAGTTTTTAGATATACTATAGGTTGAATCAATTATGATTTTTTTTGATATTGTGACAATAATTTGTTTTAATGCGCACAAATTAATTAACAACAAAGAGGGAAATAATGAAAAAAGTATACTTAACAATTGCTGCTCTTTTAACATGGGCGATGACATCTGTTGCTGCATTAGCTGTAGATATTATCGTAGTGTCACACGGGCAAGCGAATGACCCTTTCTGGTCAGTTGCAAAAAATGGTGTAGATAAAGCTTGTAAAGATATGAAAGTATCTTGCAAATATACTGCTCCAGCAACATTCGACATGGTTGAAATGGCTAAACTAATAGATAACGCTGTTTCTCAAAAACCAAAAGGTATCGTTATTACTTTACCAGATGCTGCCGCTTTAGGTAAATCTGTTAAAGCAGCAATATCTGCTGGTATCCCAGTAATTTCTATGAACTCTGGTTCAGATGACTACATGAAACTAGGAATTAGTGCTCACGTAGGTCAAACTGAATTTGAAGCAGGAGTAGGTGGCGGACAAAAAATGAAAGCTGCTGGTGGAAAAAAAGCATTATGTGTTAACCACGAAGTTGGTAACGTTGCTTTAGATAGAAGATGTGCTGGTTTCAAAAAAGGTTTTGGAGGTTCTGTAGAAATTTTAGGAACATCTAATGACCCAACTGAAATTCAAAAAGCTGTAGCTGCTAAATTAGGTGGTGGATATGACACTATTCTTACTTTAGGAGCTGGTCTAGCGGGTGAAGCTGCTCTTAAAGCATTAGAGTCAGCTGGTAAAGTAGGAAGCGTTAAACTTGGAACATTTGATATGTCTCCAGGAATGCTTAAAGCTGCTGCTGCTGGAAAAGTTGAGTTCTTAATTGACCAACAACAGTACTTACAAGGTTACTTACCTATAGCTATCTTTTCTCAATATATGAGATACGGGACTATGCCAGCTGGTGTAGTTATGACAGGACCTGGTTTTGTTACACCTAAAAACGCTAAGAGTGTAATTAAATGGGCTGCTCAAGGTTATAGATAAAAAATATTTTAAAAAGGCCTAGTGAAAATTCACTAGGCCTTTTTTTTTAAGTTTTTTTGTTATGTCTACAAAGTCAAAAAGCATAGAAAGTAAAACTGATTTTAATCAGGACGAAAGACTTAAAAAAGTTTCAAATTTAAAAATTTTATTAAATAGACCTGAGTTAGGGGCTCTAGGCGGAGCAATTTTGGTTTTTATTTTTTTTGGTATTGTCGCTGGTGATACCGGCATGTTTAGTGCTTACGGCATTTTAAATTTTTTAGATGTATCAGCTAACCTCGGTATAATAGCTATAGCTGCAGCAATGTTAATGATTGGTGGGGAATTTGATTTATCAATAGGTTCAATGATTGGTTTTGCAGGAATCTGCATAGCTATCCCGGCTATCTACTGGGGGTGGCCTTTATGGATGAGTATTATATTTGCTTTTTCAATGGCAGTACTAGTCGGTTATTTTAATGGAATACTTGTAGTAAGAACCGGCTTACCATCTTTTATAGTTACACTTGCAATGTTGTTTATTTTAAGAGGGGCAACATTAGCTTTAACAAGGTTAATCACAGGACGTACACAAGTGCCGGGCTTAAGAGTCTTGATTGAAAATGATCCGATAGCTTGGATATTTGCGACGGATTCTTTTAAATGGGTCTTTACATGGTTAGGTTCGATGAATTTAATAGCATTAAGAACTGATGGTACTCCGTTAGCTACAGGTATTCCGCCTTCAGTAATTTGGTTTATTGCTCTAGCTATCTTAACTACTTGGATATTAATGAAGACTAGATACGGGAATTGGATATTTGCATCTGGTGGAGATAAAAATGGAGCAAATAATGTAGGTGTACCAGTGGGTAGAGTAAAAATAAGTTTATTTATAGGTACTGCAGTTGCAGCTACAATTTTTGCTACTATACAAGTTTTAGATGCCGGATCAGCAGATACAATGCGAGGTACTTTAAAAGAATTAGAAGCTATTGCTGCTGCAGTAGTAGGTGGATGTTTACTTACCGGAGGATATGGATCAGCAATTGGTGCAGCGTTTGGTGCAATTATTTTTGGAACTGTATCTATGGGAATTTTTTATACAGATGTAGACACAGATTGGTTTAAAGTCTTTTTAGGAGCAATGATGCTTATTGCTGTAATATTCAACAATTATATAAGAAGAAAGGTAACAGAAAGTAAATAATGTCAGATTATTTAGTTCAATTTAACAATATTAGTAAATTTTTTGGAAAAGTAATTGCACTTAAAGACGTTACTATGAAACTTCGTAAGGGTGAGATTATGTGCTTGTTAGGTGATAATGGGGCTGGTAAATCTACTTTAATCAAAACACTCGCAGGAGTTCATAAGCCTGATGAAGGAGAAATAATATTCGAAGGAGAGAAAATAGTTTTTGATAGTCCTAAAGATGCTTTAGATATAGGTATTGCTACCGTTTATCAAGATTTGGCTTTAGTTCCTTTGATGAGTGTAACAAGAAATTTCTTCATGGGAAGAGAACCTTTAAAAGGACCTCCTTTTTTAAAAACTTTTGATATAGAGAAAGCAAATAAAATTGCTGCGGAAAGAATGGGACAAATTGGAATTGATGTAAGAGACCCATCGCAAGCAGTAGGAACTATGTCGGGTGGTGAAAGACAGTGTCTTGCAATAAGCAGGGCTATCTATTTTGGCGCAAAAGTTCTAGTTCTTGATGAGCCAACTTCAGCATTAGGAGTTCATCAAGCATCTGTAGTATTAAAATATATAGTTAAAGCTGCATCACAAGGTTTAGCTGTAATTTTAATAACACATAACGTACATCATGCTTATCCTGTAGGAAATAGTTTTACAGTTCTTAATCGAGGTAAAAGTTTAGGAACATATGAAAAGAAAGATATTTCTAGAGAAAAACTTTTAAGTATGATGGCTGGTGGAGAGGAACTTGATAAGTTAGAAGTTGAACTTAAAGAAATGAATAGAATTTCTTCGTAAAATGCAAATAGGTATAGATTTAGGTGCCACAAAGATTGAGTATGTTCTATTAGACAATCAAAATAAAGAATTAACAAGAAGTAGAGTTCCAACTCCAAAAAATTATAATGAAACTATAATATCAATAATTGCGATTATTAAAGATATCGAAAATAAAAATAAAGAAAATTTAAATATTGGAATTTGTCATCCAGGAGCGACTGATAAAACAACAGGTTTAATTAAAAATGCTCATAACTCGCTGTGGCTAAATGAAAAAAATTTAATCAAAGATTTGAAAAACAAAATTAATAATAACATTTATTTAGAAAATGATGCTAATTGTTTTTGTTTGTCTGAAGCTTATGATGGATCTGCAAGTCATTACGAAACAGTATTTGGTATAATACTTGGTTCTGGTTGCGGGGGCGGACTAGTAATAAACAAGAAAATAATTTCTGGCTCAAATGGATTGGGAGGTGAATGGAGTTTAAATCAAATGCCTGATTTGGATATTCCTAATTTAAAATCCGAGAATAAATTAGATTTTTCAAATCGTATAGAAGGCTATCTTTCTGGTAAATCAATAGAAAAAAATTTTAAGAAAAAATTTAAAAAGGATTTAACTGCAAAAGAAATATTTTCTAAATATAGAGAAAATGATAACGATGCAAAAAACTTTATAAATGATTATAAAGATAAACTGGCAAGATCTTTAATTTTGATTATTACTACCATTGATCCAGATGCAATTGTTTTTGGTGGTGGAATCTCTAATGAGATTGATTTTTTAGATGAGGTAAAATTATTAACATCCAAATTGATTAATGAGCCAAATTTAAAAACGGTATTTCTTAAACCTTTGTATGGTGATGCGAGTGGAGTACGAGGTGCTGCTTTGTTAGGAAGAGATAATTTTATTTAAGAATTTTTTTGATTTTTTCTTGAGTAAATCTTGAGGGAATTTTACATTTAGTAGATAAAACTTCAGTTTTTTTTGACTTTGCCGATCTCATAATAGATTGAATTATATCTAATACATGAAGTGAAATTTCACCATTGCACATATGTTCTGAGTTATTTTCTATTGAATAGGCCATTTCAGATAATCCAGCACCTCGATAGTTTGCGTTAGTAGGTGACTCGTTTGCTCTCGAACTTTGGCTTTTAATATTAATTTTTCCAAGTTCTAAATTATGTGTTTCGTGCTCTGTCCATTTACCTCCTAATTCAAGACAGGTAAACACAGATCCTCCAAACATATTTGGATCAGTTACAATAATTGAACCTTTGTCTCCATATAGTTCAATATGATTTCTTTTGTGATCCTTAACATCAAAAGATAAAGTCATCTGAATAAACGAATTATCATGAAATTCTAATGTTGAAACATAAGTCGTATCACATTCAACTTTAAATTTATTACCTTTTCTAGGACCGATGCCTATTTCTCTTTCAGTGAATACTTTTTTTGATCTACTTATAACAGACTTAACTGGACCTAATAGCGTTACCAGCGCAGTAATATAGTAGGGTCCCATATCTATAACTGGACCTCCTTCTTTTTCAGCAAACCATGGTTCAGGACTAGGGTGATAGGACTGAACGCCAGGATAAGCAAATATTGCATTACCTAAATTTATTTTTCCAATTAGTCCACTTTCAATTAATTCTTTTGATTTTTGAATGCCTGCTCCAAGAACTGTATCTGGAGCACTTCCTAAATAAAGATTATTTTTTTTTGCTAATTCTAAAAGTTTTTTACCGTCATCAAAATTAATACACAATGGTTTTTCACTATACGAGTGTTTACCGGAGTTCAGTGCTTTTTCAGAAACTTCAAAGTGAGCTTTAGGTATTGTGAGATTCAGTATGATTTCAATATCCTTATCTTTAAAGATATTATCTAAACTTACTGACTCAATCCCATATTCTTTTGCACAATTATCTGCTGCTTCAATGTTTAGATCAGCACATTTTATAATTTTTATATTATTAAAATATTCTTGTGCTCTAAAATAGGTCTCTGAAATGTGTCCGCAGCCAACTAGACCAACGTTAAAAACTTTATTCATTGTGATTAAACACCTTTTCTTTGTTTTTTCTTTCCTTCAAGATGCTCTTTTAGAGATTTTTTGTTTTCTTCTGTTGTAGGAATTCCAAGAGTAGGGCTTTCCCAGTACGCCGAACCTTCTAACCACTGGTAACCATCTGTATGAATTGAAATTACGTATGTTTTTTTTGATTTCTTTGCTCTTTTAAATGCCTCTTCTAATTCAGCAATAGAATTAACATGTTCGCCTTCAGCTCCCATACTTTTGGCATGCCCTGCAAAATCTACAGGCACTAAATTTGTAGTCTTTGAACTTTTAAGTAAGCAATTAAATTCTTTGCCGCCTTTATATAATTGCAATCTATTAATTACAGCGTGACCACCATTGTCACAAACTATCAATATTAATTTATTGTCTGTTATGACAGAGCTGTAAATGTCTGAATTATAAAGTAGATAAGATCCATCACCAACAAATGAGACAACTTCTTTGTCGGGATTAGCCATTTTAATACCGAGTGCTCCAGAAATTTCATAACTCATACAACTAAAGCCCCATTCTGTTTCATGTGTATTTAGTTCTCTTGGCTTCCAAACTTGTATTACTTCACCAACCAATCCTCCCGCAGCCGTAACTGCTATATCAGACGGGTCAGAATTTCTATAACAAGCACCTATAACTTGAGCATAGCTAGGAAGTTTTTGATTAGTTGGTCCACTTTCTTTATCAACATAAGCTTCCCAGTCTTTCAATTCTTTTCTAGATTTTTTATGCCAATTGTCATCAGCTTTCCAACTTCCTAAAGCTTGTGATAATTCCATTAAAGATACTTTAGCATCTCCAACAATTGCTTGTGCCATATGTTTATTCGCATCAAATCGTGCAGCATTTATAGAAACTAATTTAAAATTAGGATTTTCAAAATTTGCCCAAGAGCCTGTAGTAAAATCTGCAAGTTTAGTTCCAATAGCAATTGCTGTATCAGTTTCTTTACTTAAATTGTTTGCAGCTTTTCCACCTAAACCACCAATAGTTCCTAAATAATGAGTATGATCTTTTTTCATCGATGAATATCCCATTACAGTTTGTGTTACAGGAATGTTATGTTTTTTTGCAAAATTGCTTAATTCATCTGTAGCATCTGAATAAAAAACTCCTCCTCCGGCAATAATAATTGGTTTTTTAGATTTTTTTATTAGCTCAGCTGCTTCTTTAATTTGAAAATCATCTGGTTTAGGCCTTCTTATCGTATGAACTCTTTCTTTAAAGAATTCTTCTGGATAATCATAAACTTCACCTTGAACGTCTTGACTTAAAGAAATGCATGCCGGACCACAATCTGCTGGATCTAACATAATTTGAATTGCTTGTTGTAAACTTGAAATGATTTGTTCGGGTCTAGTAATTCTATCAAAATATCTCACAACAGGTTTAAACCCATCATTCTGAGTAATCCCTGGGTTATTAAAGTGCTCAACTTGTTGTAATACAGGATCTGGCATTCTATTTGCAAAAGTGTCTCCGGGTAAAAAAAGTATTGGAAGTCTATTGCTCATTGCTACAGCTGCTGCTGTAATCATATTCGTTGATCCCGGTCCAACTGAAGATGTTGCAACGAAAATTTGTTTTCTTCTTTTAGCTCTTGAATAAGCAATTCCTGTTAGGGCCATATTCTGTTCGTGATGTCCTCGCCAAGTCGGAAGCTCTTTTTGGTTTTCCTGTAGAGCTTGACCTAAACAAGCTACATTACCATGACCGAAAATTCCGAACACACCCGGAAATAAAGGCACTTTTTTTCCATCTATAAGAGTTTTCTGAGCGATTAAGAATTTAACTAAAGCATGAGCACAAGTAAGTTGAATGTTTTTCATAAATTCAATATAAACTATTTAATTAATATTCTTTATTCAACAATAATATATGTACGATAAATACGGACAGTTCATTGATGGTAAGTGGCAAAAGTCTGCTAGCGGTGAAACTTATGATGTTATTAATCCCGCAACTGAAGAAGTAATAGGGAAGGCGTCAAAAGCAAATAGTTCAGACGTACAAAAAGCTCTTAAATCAGCTGAAAAAGGTTTGCAAATTTGGAAAAACACTTCACCTTGGGAGAGATCTAAAATTATTAGAAAAATCTCAGATTTAATAAAAAAAAGAGTTGATGTTTTATCTAAATGGTTGACGCTTGAAGTTGGAAAACCAATAACAGAAGGTCCTGGTGAAATAGGTGGTGCTGCTGATATTTTTGAGTGGAATTCTGAGGAAACTAAAAGAATTTTTGGAGAGATAAATCAAAGTCGTTTTCCTAACACCCAAATTCACGTTATGTATCAGCCAGTTGGAGTTGTGGCGGCTTTAGTTCCATGGAACTTTCCAGTCATTCTTGCATCAAGAAAAATTTCAACTGCTTTAGCGGCAGGATGTTCAGTTATAGTTAAACCTGATGTAATAACTCCAGGCAGTGTTATGGAGATAGTTGATATTTGTCGAGAAGCAGGTGTTCCTCAAGGAGTAGTTAATTTATTGTCAGGAGACCCTGCTGCAATATCTGAAGAATTAATTAAGTCGGATATAATAAAAAAAATTTCAATAACTGGATCAACAAGAGTCGGAAAATTAATTCTTAAACAAGCTGCAGACAAAGTACAAAGAGTAACGATGGAACTAAGTGGACATTCGCCTTTTATAGTTTTTGATGATGTTGATTTGAATAAAGTAACTGATATGGCAATTACTTCAAAATTTCGAAATAATGGTCAAGTGTGTATTTCTCCAAATAGATTTTATATACATGAAAAGAAAAAAGATGAATTTGCAAAATTAATGGTTGATAAAACAAAAAAATTAAAAATTGGAAATGGTATGGACAAAGATACTTTACTAGGTCCTTTATGTACTCAACAAAGATTAGAAGGAGTAGAAAAATTAGTTGAAACTACAAAAAAAGAAGGTGGCAAAGTTTTGCTTGGGGGTAAAAGAGCTGCAAACTTTAATAAAGGGTATTTCTTCGAACCAACAATATTTGACAATATTAAAGATAATTTTACTGTAATGAAAGAAGAACCATTCGGGCCAATTGTTCCTATTTTAACTTTTAAAGATTTTGATGAAGTTATGGATAGAGCGAATAATAATGATTTAGGTTTATGTAGCTATGTTTATACAACTGATTTAAAGAAAGCTAATAAAGCTTCAGAATTATTAGAATCTGGCTGCGTAGCGGTTAACACACCTGTTGTAGCTGTAGCAGAAGCACCTTTCGGTGGCATTAAACAAACTGGTTATGGCAGAGAAGGTGGATCAATGGCTATCAAAGACTACCTAAATATCAAATATACTCATTTTGGCATTTCTTACGAATGAGAAAAAATAAATTAAAACAAATGTTTAAAGATGGAAAGCCTGTAATAAATGGCTGGTTACAGATTCCAAGCGCTTTTTCTGCCGAAGTTATGGCTCATCAAGGTTGGGACTCTTGCACAATAGATATGCAACATGGAGTAATAGATTACTCTAATGCGTTAAGTATGCTTCAATCAATTTCATCGACTGAAGTAACTCCTCTTGCAAGAGTAAATTGGAATGAACCTGGACAAATAATGAAAATACTTGATGCTGGATGCTATGGAATAATCTGTCCAATGGTAAGCAATAGAAAAGAAGCCGAAAATTTTGTTAAAGCTTGCTTATATCCACCTAAAGGTTATAGAAGTTTTGGTCCAATAAGAGGTTTATTATATGGAGGCTCAGATTATGCAAAACACGCTGATTATGAAATTTTAAAATTAGCTATGATTGAGACTAAAGAGGCTTTAGAAAAACTAGATGAAATTTTAGATACCCCAAATTTAGATGGAATTTATATTGGTCCTGCCGACTTAAGTTTAGCTCTTGGTGAAGAACCTGGTTTCGATAAACCTGAAAACACGAAAGCATACAAAGAAATTAAAAGAATTTTGGAAGCATCTAAAAAAAGAAATTTGTTTGCAGGTATTCATAATGGTTCAGTAGAATATGCAAAAAAAATGATTTCAATAGGTTTTAATTTAGTAACTGTTGGCTCGGATCAAAGATTTATGAGCGCGGGTGCAAAAGCAGCAATTGAGAGTATTAAAGGGGTTAAAAAAGGGCAAGAGTCTAAAGGATATTAATCTTAGTGATTTATTATGTTTATATGCTCAAATCAAAGAGCGTTAAACCTGTTACCTATGTTGGTTACACGAACAATTTAAAAAAAAGAATCAGTCTACATAACACAGGTAAAGGAGCAAAATTTACCAGAGGAAGAAAATGGGTGTTAATTTATAAAGAGAAATTTAAATCAAAAAAAGAAGCAATTTCTAGAGAATATTATATAAAGAAAAATAGAACCTTGAGAAAAAAAATAAGAGAAAATAAGTGAAAATAGCAATTTTATTACCGTATAAAGAAAATTTTTCACCTGAATATCCCGGTGCAGTTTCTTTATTTGTAAATGAAACAAGCAAATTAAGTAAATACAAAAAAGATATATTAGTTTTTGGAAATACAAATTTTAAAAAAAAATATAATTTAAAATATCTAAACATAAGTCTAATAAAGAATCCTCTTATAAGTCAAACAAAGGAATACGTTAGAAAATTTTCAAGAATTCAAAAAAAATATGATATTTCATTGATTGAAGTACACAATCGTCCAAGTTATATTTTGCAACTTAAAAATATTATTCCAGACAAAATTTTTTCTCTTTACTTTCATAATGATCCATTATCGATGGATGGTTCTAAAACAATAGAAGAAAGAAAAAAATTACTTAAAATTTGTTACAAAATTATCTTTAATAGTAATTGGTCTAAAAAAAGATTTTTAGAGGGATTAGAAAATAAATTTGTTAACAGTAACAAGTTAGTTGTTTTTTTTCAATCAGCGAAGAAAAATGATATTTCAATTTTAAAAAATAAACAAAACTGGATAACATTTGTAGGGAAGCTTAACAAAGCTAAGGGATACGATATTTTTGCAAAAACAATAAATCGAATTTTGAATAGATATCCCAATTGGAAAGCTAAAATTATAGGTGATGAAAAAAGAGAAAAAATTTCTCTTAATCATAAAAATGCTGATGTTTTAGGATTTCTTAGTCATGATAAAGTGCTTAAAATTTTCAAAAAAACAAGTATCGCTGTTGCTTGTTCAAGATGGGAAGAGCCTTTTGGGAGAACCAGTTTAGAAGCTTCTGCTAGTGGTTGTGCAGTGATAATCACCAACAAAGGTGGATTGCCTGAGACAGTTACAAATGCAAAAATTCTTAAGGAATTAAATGTTTCCAATTTAGAAAAAGTTATAAAAAATTTAATTGAAAATCCTAATTTAAGAAAAGAATATCAGAGACTATCTTTACAAAATTTCTATCTAACACACGACTATGTAACACAAATGATTGATAACTATAGGGATGACAAATTAAAATATTACAAAATATTTAATGTAAAAAAATCTAAAAATAATCTGAGAATTTTACATATAACTAATTTTAATGAGAGACTTGATGGAAGACTTTTCTTCAATACAGGAAGAAGAATTAACAATGGATTTATTAGACTGGGACACAGCGTTCTAGGATTCAGTGATCGTGATATACAAAAATATTATAAATCTTTTGGAGATTTAAAAGGTGCTAAAACCTTGAATGATAAGTTAAAAAAAACTTGTTATAATTACAAACCAGATTTGATAATTTTAGGCCATGCTGATTTAATATCAGCACAACAAATATCTGAACTAAGGGAGGATTATCCAAATACAAGATTTGGACAATGGTTTTTAGATCCACTAAACAAAAAAGGCCCTGATTATGAAAGAAATAAAAAAAGGATACTAGACAAAATTGACGTAGTTGATGCTTCATTTTTAACTACTAGTCCCGATGCATTGAATTTTTTAAAAAATAAAAAAAGTTTTTTTATACCTAACCCGTCAGATAGTTCATTTGAAATATTAAATAATTATAAGAATCCTTGTAATGTTGATGTCTTTTTTGCTTTGAGTCACGGGGTGCATAGAGGAGTTTTAAAATCAGGGAAAACGGATGACAGAATTACTTTTTTAAATAAATTAGTTTCTTCTACACCTGACATTAAATTCGATATTTATGGCATTAAAAGAGTTCAGCCTATATGGGCTGATCACTACTTTAAAACAATTCAAAACGCAAAAATGGGATTAAACTTAAGCAGGGGAGATGCAATTAAGTATTATAGCAGTGACAGAATTACTCAAATTATTGGAAATGGATTAGTTTGTTTAATAGATGAAAAAACACAATATAATAATTTTTTTAATTCAAATGAAATGGTATTTTACAAAAATGTAAGTGACTTATCTGAAAAAATTACAAAAATCTCAAAAGATGAAAAACTTAGAAGAAAAATTGCGATGAACGGTAAGAAAAAATACATGAAATACTTTAATTCTAATCTTGTTGCTCAGTATATTATTAATAAAACATTAGATATAAAAGCTAAAACTAAAAATTTTTGGGAAAGGTAATGTTTTCTATAATTGTACCAACTTATAATAATCTTGATTATTTAAAGTTATGTTTAAAAAGTATTAAAGTTAATTCATCTTTTGATCATGAAATAATAGTTCATGTTAACGAAGGAACTGACGGTACTAAAGATTTTTTAAATAAAACAGACCTTAATTTTACATATAGTGAAATCAATGCTGGTGTTTGCGTGGCTTTTAACGAAGCTGTTAAAAAAGCCACCAAAAAGTATATAGTTTTAGCTCATGACGATATGTATTTTTGTCCTAATTGGGATAAGGTTTTTTTATCTGAATTAAAGAGGTTGCCAGAAAATTCTGACTTTTTTTTATCAGGAACAATGGTGCAACCATTTGAGTCTTATATAAATCTTAACTGCGGTGATAATATTAGTAATTTTGATGAACAAAAACTACTTTCAGAACTTCCTAAAATTAAATTTAATGATTTTCAAGGGACCCATTGGCAACCATCTTTAATTCCTTTAAAAACTTGGAATAAAGTAGGGGGTTTTAGTGAGGAATTTAGCCCTGGCTTAGGCTCTGACCCAGACTTTAATATGAAACTTTGGAATGTGGGTGTAAGATTATTTAAAGGTCTTGGTGAATGTAGAGTTTATCATTTTTCATCTTTATCTTTAAGAAAAAAAGCATGGAATAATGGTGCTAAGACCTTTTTACTTAAGTGGGGAATAAGTATTAAATTTTTTAAAAAATATTATCTTAAATCTGATGAAAAATTTGAAAATATATTAGACGAACCTAAGAAAAATTTTTTTTATTATTTAGGCCTACTGAAGTGTAAGATTTCCGTGTTTTATTATCGAATAATAAGGATCTAATTTTAATCTATTCATATTTTAATTTTGCTTAATGCACTATTTTTAAATATATTTGCATCTCTTATATATCGCCTTACCATTTGTGTTGTTTTATGGCCTGTCATCGCCATAATACTTCTTTCATCTGCACCGGAGTCTGCAGCGACTGTTGCAAAGCCTGATCTTAAACTATGACCTGAAAAATTTTGATTTTCTATTCCTGCCAATTTTAAACAATCCTTAATTATTAATACTACTGTTTGATCTGTTAATCTGTGACGAGTTAATATCGAACCTTTTGCAAATCTTCTAAATATTGGACCATTTTTAATTTTCGACAAGGTTATCCAGTTTTTTAAACTTCTAACTGGACAATATTTTTCGTTAGTGAAGTAGGGCAATCCTTTTACTTGACCTTCCCCAAATTGATCTGTTTTTGATCTCCTCAAAGTTATTTTTACACCCTCATCAACGAAATCTAGGTCTTCGTAATCAACAGAAATTAATTCTGTTCGTCTAAATCCTCCACTAAAACCAACAAGTATTAAAGTTCTATTACGTAATTTTTTAATTTTTTCGATTTTTTGATCATCTATTACATTAATTATTCTTTTTAAGTGATTGATTAATATAGGTTTTTTTCCAATTTGAATGCTGCCTTTTTTTCTTTTAATGCCCATTAGGTTTTCAATAATAACTGGATGCTTTGTATCCAAATAATGACCTTTAATCTTATGAACTACTCCTATAGACACCAACCTTCGTCTTAAAGTACTTATTTTTGAGCTAGTAGAAAGATGAGTGAGGTATAACGATACAACTTTAGGTTCTGTTGGCATTGAATTAAATCCATGTTTTGCACAAAAAGCTCCGAAATCTCTAAAGTCAGATTTATACGCTCTCAGCGTGTTATTTGCTTTAGAACTCTTGAGATTTTCTAAAGTTTCCTCATGAAGCTTTTTTATATCTGTTACTAACTCATTCATATAATTACTATTGATAACAATTAATTATCATTAGTAATATATTAAGTGATTTTAGATGTCAATCCGTATAATTTTAAAACTGATGATTAAATTTATTCTTCCTATAGTAGTATTTATAGCTGCTGTATATGGAATTTCATACTTCTGGACTAACTCAAGCTCAAAAGGCAAAAAAATGATTGCTTTAGGCTTAATAATAGCCCTTATAATAGGCATATCTCTAACAATTTACTTAATTTTTGACTAATGAAGCTAGTTGGTACTAAATTTCAGCTGAAAGTATGGGCTTATTTGAGGAAAATACCTCGTGGAAGCGTTAAAACCTATTCTCAGGTAGCAAAAGCCATTGGAAAACCCCTTGCAGTCCGTGCTGTGGCCAATGCTATAGGAAAAAACCCTTATGCGCCCAAAATTCCTTGCCATAGAGTTATAAGATCTGATGGATCACTTGGAGGCTATTCAGGTAAAGGAGGCGTAAAAACAAAGAGATTTTTACTAAAAAAAGAGGGTATAAGGCTCTAGAATTGTTATTTGACGGGCGATCGGGTCTATTAGCCCCTATTTCACTGTATTTTTTACCCACACACCAGTCAGTTGTACTCTAAAATCAATGATCGCAAAAAAAACACCCTCTAAGGCCGTTTAAACGCTATATTCAGTACACGCAATGCTTGTAGAATTGTTAATTATTGCCGCTTTTAGAATAGTCTAAAACACCCTATTTTGCTGGATTTTAGCTTTTCAATCTTTAATTTTTAAGAATTGATCTTGTAAAACCTTGATTTTTAGCACCTCTTTGGAAATATTTATTGTTTTTTAAAGCTTAAATTAGCTTTATTTTTCAATGTATATTTACTTTTTTTGTTATATATATAAATAATACTTACCTATTACTTCATTAATTACTTTAAATATATATTGTAAGTCACTGTATTTATTGAAAATATTTAAGACTTAAATAAACAACAATTGGGATAGTAATAAATGACATAACAGTGGATGTCACGATAACACTTGCTACGCTGTCTACCACCTTTCTCTCTGAATACATTGAGCCCACTAAATAAGTTAAAACCGCGCTTGGCATACATGATTGAATTAGAAGAACACCAGCAGCAAAACCATTTAAATTAAGAAATTTAATTAATCCAAATCCTATTAAAGGTCCTATAATTACTCTCACCGCTCCTAAAATTGATGCATGAGTCCATGAAACTACTTTTAATCTTGATAAAGCAATACCTAAAGACATTAAAACTAAAAATATAGTAGCGTATGTAAGTAAAAATGTAGTATTTTCTAAATATCCAGGAACATCCCACTCAAAATATAAAAATGTGACAGAAACAATTATTCCGTAAATTGGCATATTTTTAATTAATATTTTAAATGAAAAGCTTTTTTTTGCTAATAGAACTCCTAATGTAAAATGAAGAAGAATGATTACTGATGCGATTGCAGATGCAACCCCTAGCCCAGCTGTTCCGTAAGCAAATAAACAAATAGGAATACCCATATTTCCAGTATTTGGTAAAATTAATGGCGGCAATTCACTAATAAAATCTTTTTGAAGCAATAAAAGAAATATAATACCTGCAATTGAAAAACCTCCAATTATAATAAGTGCATAAATGAAATATTCAGTAAAAACGCTTAAAGTTACACCAGTAGTTGTTATTGTGTAGAAGATCATTGCAGGTGTACCTACGTTACCTGCGAATGTGGTGATGAAATCAGTGTTAATTTCTGGATTTTTTTTTCCAAGGTAATATCCAATACCAATCACAAAAAAAACAGGGGCAATTACATCAATGAGTTTTAGGTAGAGCTCCATTAAGCTCTTACATCAGATTTCCTAGGTTTTCTCAACTTATTTTTGAAATTAATAGCTTCTTCAAATTCCATTAAACGCTTGTGAATTGATCTTAATTCAGTAATTCTAGTCCAATTTTGTAAAAATAGTGAAAAACTACTTTGTACTTCTCTAAAAGCACTAGATGTTTGAATTAAAACACCTAACGTCATAGCACCAGTAAATAAACCTGGCCCCATTAATAAATACGGTACAATAATCATAGTTTGGTTATACATAATTAGCCAAAGATCAAAATACCCGTAATGTAAGAAAAGCCTGTGATAATTGAATTTTATGCCCGTAAATAATTGTAAAATAGAGGGAGCTTGAGCGTAATTTTTTCTATCATCCTCACCATAAACTAACTCTTTTCTAAAAGCAGCTTCTACTTTTTGATTATTATATTCGAGACCTGGAAGTTTAATTCCAACAATCCAACTTATAACTAAACCGCCTAAACTGGCCACTAAAGAGACCCACACAAGTGACCCGGAAATATCTTTAAAAAAAGGAATTACTACATTAGAAGAAAGCCCCCAAAGTATAGGAAGAAAGGCAATCAATAACATAATTGCCCTTACTATTTGTAAGCCTAAACTTTCTACAATTTTAGCAAAATTCATCGCATCTTCTTGTATACGCTGTGAAGCTCCTTCAACTTTTGCATCAACAGCTCTCCAGTAAGGCATGTAGGAAAAAGTCATTGCTTCTCTCCACCTAAAAGCCCACAATCTTGTAAAATAATTAGTCACTGTGTAAA
>CACIXL010000003.1 GCA_902590625.1 uncultured Pelagibacteraceae bacterium
GTCTTTTTTTTAGCTCATTTTTGTTATCTGTTACCAAATAAATTTTCAATAAATTTAATTCCTTGTGTTCAGATAATTGTTTTGTTCCTTGCCAATCTATATCAAATAAAATATCATTTTTTTTTAAGTTTTCATCAACATTTTTTTTTAATGTTCCGTAATAATTGCCAAAAATTTTTGCATATTCATAAAATTTTTTATCTTTTAATAATGCTTCAAATTTATCTTGACTAACAAAATGATAATCAACACCATCTACTTCGTTTGACCTTATTGACCTCGTTGTATGTGAAACTGAAATTTTAAATGAGTTATATTTTTGTTGTATTTTTTTAGTGATAGTAGTTTTGCCGACCCCTGAAGGTGATGACAATATAACCATGATATTTTTATCACCCTTATCCATAAAAAATTTATGAAAATTAATTACTTTTACTCTCTATAAATTTTATAGCATCACCTACAGTCAAAATCTTTTCAGCTTCACTATCAGATATCTCTGAACCAAACTCTTCCTCGAACGCCATTACAAGTTCAACTGTATCTAAACTATCTGCTCCAAGATCATCTATAAAACTGGCCTCTTCTGTAACCTTTTCCTCTTCGATTCCTAAATGATCAGCTACTATTTTCTTTATTTTACTTTTTATATCTTCAGACATGAAATCCTTTCGTATTAGTTTAATTTCTTAATAGATTATTCGCTAGAATTGTCAAGACATATACATTCCGCCATTAACATGTATGGTTTCTCCATTTATATAACGAGACATATCAGAAGCTAAAAAAGCGACACAGTTCGAAACATCTTCGCCTGTACCAAGATCACCAGATGGAATTTTGCCTATTAAAGTTTTTTTAAATTCATCATTAATTTTATCAGTCATATCAGTTTTTATAAAACCAGGAGAAACACAATTTATATTAATATTTTTTTTAGCGTATTCAATTGCTAAACTTTTCGAAAAAGCAACTATACCAGCTTTTGAAGCTGCGTAATTGGCTTGTCCAAGATTTCCTGTATGACCTACGATTGATGTTACATTGATAATTTTCCCATACTTTTTTTTAAGCATTTTTTTTATGGCAAATTTACACATTAAAAACGTTGAGGTTAAATTTATATCTAGGACTTTTTTCCAGTTTTCTTCTGAAAGTCTTATTGAAAGATTATCTAAAGTTATTCCAGCATTATTAATAAGAATATCTATGCCATCTAAATTATTATTTATATCATCTACAAAATTTTCTATCTCTTCATGATTATCAAGCTTAAATTTTTTAATAATGATATTTGGAAAATTATTTTTTAAATTTTCCAGTTTATTCTCATTTGTACCTGTTGCTGCAATCAAACATCCTAAATCGCTAAATTTTGCTACTAAAGAGTTACCTATTCCTCCAGTAGCACCAGTAATTAAAACTTTTTTATTTTTTAAATTCATCTTTTAAATTTTTAATATCAGCTATTGTGTTAATTGAAAAGCAATTAGCATCTTTTATTGTTCGTTTTACCATTCCTGTAAGAGCTTTTCCTGGGCCAATTTCTATAAAATTTTTAACACCGGTCTCAGACATTTTTATTAAGCTTTCCCTCCATTTCACAGTAGAAAAAATTTGTTTTACAAGTAATTTCTTAATCATATCAGAGTTAATTTCTGGTGTAGCAGTTACGTTGTTTATTATTTCCAAAAATGGATTTTTAAAAACTGTGTTGATTATTTTGTTTTCCATAATTTTTGCGGCAGGTTTCATCAAAGAACAATGAAATGGTGCGCTGACCTTTAGAGGTATTGCTTTAATTCTATTTTCTTTCAAATAAACTTGTAATGAGTCCAAACTCACCTTATCACCACTTGCGATTATCTGGCCGTTAGCATTATCATTTGCAATTTCACAAATTCCTTTATTCATATTTCTTTTTTTTAGTAATTCAAAAAGTTGGTTTATTTCTAAGCCCAGTATTGCAATCATGCTTCCTTCACCTACAGGAACTGCTTCTTGCATTGCTTTACCTCGTTCATGAAGTAAATAAACAGCATCATTAAAATTTAATGAGTTTGCACAAACTAAAGCACTATATTCACCCAAAGAATGTCCAGCAAAAAACTTGAAAGATGAAAAGTCATAACCAAATTCTTCTTTCATTGTTGTAAATATTGAAAAGCTTACTGTTAGTATTGCAGGTTGAGTATTTTTGGTTAATTGCAATTTATTTTCAGGCCCCTCCAAGATAAGTTTTGAAATAGGATAATTTAATTTTTCGTCCGCTTGTTTAAAAATTTTTTTTACTCGTTCAAAATTTTGATAAAGTTCAGCTCCCATGCCCACAACCTGAGAGCCTTGTCCTGGAAATAATAAAGCGTTCATTTATATTAGTTTATATAACAATTATTAGTATTGCTATAAATCATCATTATAGTATAAACCAGCATTTATAAATAAATAATAAACTTAATTAACACTACAATTATGGCTTTTTACGAAAATACTATTGTTGCTAAACAAGATTTAGCGGAAAAAGAATTAAAGAACTTAAAAGAAAAATATAATGACGTAATAAATACCTCTTCAGGAAAAGTAATTAAAATTGAAGAGTGGGGTTTATTGAATTTAGCCAACAAAATAAAGAATTATAACAAAGGTTTCTACATACATTACAAATTTGAGGGAAGCAAAAAAACTTTAAATGAGATTGAAAAGAAAATTAAAGTTGATGGATTAATAATAAGACATTTAACAGTTAAATATAGATCATTAGACACAAAAAATGAGTTTTTTAAAAAAGAAAATAATTATGAAAAGAAAAAATAAAAAATTTCAAAGAAAAAGTTCAAACTCTCTAAATAAGCTTAGTTTATTCCAAAAAAATGATGGAAAATTTTCAAGAAAATGTCCTTTATCTATTAAAAACGCTCCAACTATCGACTATAAAAATGTTAATTTATTAAAAAAATACATGTCCGATAATGGTAAAATTATTTCTTCAAAAATAACATCAGTTTCTTTTGGTAAACAAAAAAAACTTACTAAAGAAATAAAAAAAGCTAAAATATTAGGTCTATTGTAAATGCAAATAATCTTATTAGAAAATATTATCAATCTTGGAAATATTGGAGACAAAGTGACTGTCAAAAATGGTTATGGTAGAAATTTTCTCTTGAAACAAGGAAAAGCTCTAAGATTTAATAAAGAAAACTTAGATTTGGTCAACAAAAAGAAAGATGAGTTGAATAGAAAAAATATTGAGATTAAAAATAAATTTTTAGAAATTGCAAAACTTGTAAACAATAAAACTTTTTCTTTCAAAAAAGAAAGTAAAGAAAATGGTGAACTATACGGCTCAATCAAACCGAAAGAAATTACTTTTTTAATAAAAGAAAAAGCTAAAGCTGACGTAAGTCCATCTCAAATAATTTTAAAAGATGATTTAAATAAGTTAGGATTATTTAAGGCTGAAATCAATTTTCATTCAGAGGTAAAAGCAGAAATATCAATTAAAATAGATAAAATACAATCTAAATAACTTTTCCACAGACATAAAAAAAAAGTGCGTAACTTTTTCCTTTAACGTTATTATATTTATCCTATTATATTTTTAGTGGAAGAAATTAAATCCGTTAAAAATAATTTAGAAAATAAGCAGCCTTCAAATCTAGAGGCAGAACAAGCTCTTTTAGGTTCAATATTAGTAAATAATGATATAATTGATGAAGTATCATCTATAATTAATTCAAATATTTTTTATGATCCTGCACATATAAAAATTTATGAAGTAATTGAAAATTTAAATAATAAAGGCATGATTGCTAATCCAATTACTTTAAAAAATTACTTTGAAAAAGATAATATGCTCTCCGAGGTTGGGGGTACGGAATACTTAGTCAAACTCACAAGGTTTTCTAGTTCTGCAAAACAAGCGATTGATTACGCAAAAATTATACACGAGATGTATTTAAGGAGAGAACTAGTGCAAATTTCTGACAAACTTTCAAATGATACCCTGAATGCTAATTCTCAAGAACAAAATGCAGAAAACATTATTGAGAACACAGAAAAATCTTTATTTGATTTAGCTGAAAGAGGTAGTTTTACTCAATCTTTTTTAAAATTTAACCAAGCTTTAGATCAAACAATTGAAATGGCTACTTTAGCAATGCAGAATGATCAAGGTATTGTAGGTGTGCCAACTGGCCTTACAGAGTTAGATGAAAAACTTGGTGGTTTGCATAAATCTGATTTGATAATTCTGGCAGGGAGACCATCAATGGGAAAGACAGCTCTTGCGACTAACATTGCTTATAATGCTGCCCAACATATTTCAAAGAGACAAGAAAAATCTTCAGTTGCCTTCTTTTCGTTAGAAATGTCATCAGAACAATTATCAACCAGAATATTATCAGAACAAGCAAGGATTAAATCTGACGATATAAGAAGAGGTAAAGTTACCGAAGAGGAAATAAATAGATATATTGAAACATCAAGAAATATTTATAATTTACCATTGTATATTGATGAAACGCCAGCAATCACAATTGCTACTGTAAGTAATAGAGCTAGAAGAATAAAAAGACTGTTTGGAGTGAGTTTAATCGTTATTGATTATATCCAATTAATGAGATCGAGCTCAAATAAAAATGAAGGAAGAGTGCAAGAAATTTCTGAAATTACACAAGGCTTAAAAGCATTAGCTAAAGAATTATCTGTCCCGGTATTAGCTCTATCTCAACTTTCAAGAGCTGTTGAACAACGAGATGACAAACAACCACAATTAGCTGATTTAAGAGAGTCCGGTTCAATAGAGCAAGATGCTGATGTTGTAATGTTTGTCTATAGAGAGGAATATTATTTAGAGAGAAAACAACCAAAATTGGGTTCAATTGAGCATGCTGAATGGCAATCAAAGATGAATGATGTCAATGGTTTAGCTGATATTATTTTAGGTAAACAAAGACATGGTCCAACTGGCACAGTTAAAGTAGAGTTTGAAGGTATTTATACAAAATTCAAAGATTTAACTAAAAATTAATCTTAATTTTTTCTTTTGTTATAAAAAAATTAAGATATATCTGAATTATTCTCATGTTTGTTTATATTTATAAAAAAATAATTACAGATTTTTCAAAAATAACATTAATATTTTTATTCACTTTAATTATTTTTTCGCTTTATCAATCTAAAAACTTCAATCTTGATGCGTCTTCAGATGCTCTTTTACTTGAAGGTGATCCTGATTTAAAATTTCTGAGAGAAGTTAATCAAACTTATGGCTCTAAGGATTTCTTGGTCTTAACTTACTCTCCTATTTCAAAATTTATCGAAAAAGAGACTATTCTTAATCTACAATTGCTTAAATCTAAAATCGAAAAATTAACATGGGTTGATAGCGTAATTACTTTAATTGATGTTCCGCTCCTTAAAAGCACTGATGAAGGTTTGATGGATAGACTTAAAAATTATAAAACTTTGGCATACCCTGAAATCGATAGAAAAAGAGGATTTGAGGAAATTGTCAATAGCCCCATTTACAAGAATTATGTTATCAGTGAAGATGGGAAAACATCAGGTATTGTAGTTTATTTAAAAAAGGATGAGAGATTATCAGAGTACACAAAAATTAAAGATGATTATTTTGATTTAATAAATAAAACAGGATTATCAAAAGAGGAAAAAATAAATTACAAAAAATTTATAAAAGAATATGAAGAATATAAAAATTTATATAATATAAGAAATCATCAAAATATTTCAGAGATAAGAGATGTAATTAGTAAATACGGCGATAATGCTAAAATACATTTAGGAGGAATACCTATGATTGCTGATGATATGATGAGTTATATCAAAAGTGATATAGTAGTATTTGGAATTGGTGTATTTATTTTTATTGTATTTACACTTTGGTTTATTTTTAGAAATTTAAAATGGGTAATAATGCCATTATTAGGATGTGCAACCTCAGTAATAATTATGATTGGATTATTAGGATTTATTGGATGGAAAGTAACTGTTATTTCCTCAAACTTTATTGCTTTGATGTTAATTTTAAACATGGCAATGAATATTCATTTGACTGTAAGATTTTTACAATTAAAGAGAGAATTTCCTCAACTTGCTAAGAGTGAAGCTGTATTCGAGTCTAGCAAAAAAATGATTTTACCTATACTTTATACTGTTCTTACAACTATATGTGCATTTTTATCTTTAGTTTTTAGTGGGATTAAACCAATAATTGACTTTGGTTGGATGATGACACTTGGATTGGTAGTATCATTTTTGGTCACTTTTTTATTATTGCCAAGTTTAATAAGCATTCTAGCATCTGAAAATGAAATAGGTATTAAAGATACAGAAAAATCTAAAATTACTGCTGCTTTAGGTTCATTTACAAAAAATAATAAATTTTTAATTTTTGGTTCTACATATTTAATAATTATATTCAGTATTATTGGAATACTTAAGCTCGAGGTTGAAAATAGTTTTATAAATTATTTTGATAAGGAGACAGAAATTTATAAAGGAATGAAAAAAATTGATGAAGATTTAGGCGGAACAACTCCATTAAATATAATTTTAAAATTTCCTTCTAAAGGAAAAATAGTAGCTAAACAAGATGATGAGTTTGATGAATGGGAAGAAGAAAGTAATAGTAGCGAGGATAAATCAAAATATTGGTTTACAAGAGATAAAATGGACAAAATTATTAAAGTTCATGACTACTTAGATTCTTTGCCCGAAATAGGAAAAGTTCTCTCATTTGGATCGATTCTTAGAGTTGCAGAAGATTTAAACAATAAAGAGTTACAAAGTTTAGAAATTGCAGTGTTATATAGTAAAATACCTGAGTCAATCAAAAAAGAAATAATATTGCCTTATATATCTGTAGAAAAAGATGAAGCAAGAATAAGTGTAAGAATAAAAGACTCTCTTAAAGATTTAAGAAGAAACGATTTAATAAATAAAATTAATTCAGAATTGAACACAAAATTAGGTCTAGAAAAAGATGAGTTTAAACTAGTTGGAGTCCTCATCTTATTTAATAATTTGCTACAAAGTTTATTCAAATCACAAATACTTACTTTAGGGATTGTAATATTTGGAATTTTTTTAATGTTTTTTATTCTTTTTAGAAATATTATATTATCTTTTATAGGTGTTGTACCTAATTTTATTGCTGCTTTTTTTATTCTTGGTATCATTGGTCTACTTGAAATTCCTTTAGATATGATGACTATAACGATAGCTGCTATCACAATTGGTATAGCTGTTGACAACAGTATTCATTATATTTATCGATTTAAGGAGGAATTCAAAAAAAATAATAGTTACATTAGAACATTAGATAAATGCCATAGCACAGTTGGAATAGCTATTTTAAATACATCTATTACTATTGTTTTTGGATTTTCAATTTTAGTTTTTTCTAATTTCATTCCTACTATTTATTTTGGTGTATTTACTGGAATTGCTATGTTGTTGGCAATGATATCGGTATTAACCTTATTGCCAAAACTAATTCTTACGTACAAGCCTTTTGGAAAAGAAATTGGTGATTATTAAATATGATTAATTTCTTCGACCACCTTATCGACGCTATTAATTTTTTTGATATTTGCTTTATAGTTATTCTTATTTACAACGTTTTTCAATGTTTCTTCAAAGGTTTCTCTTTAAGTTTGATTTCCTTTATGAAGTGGGTACTTTCGATAATAATAACAATAATTTTAGTTCCAAGGTTGCAACCTGTAGTAAGTGAATATATTCAATCTGAATTCATAAATAATATTGGTTTGGGTATTGCTATTTTTGTGGTTACACTATTTTTAACCATACTGTTAGGAAAAACTTTGAGCAGAGCTGTGACATGGACAGGTGTTGGTTCAATTGACAAAGGTTTTGGTTTTATTTTTGGTTTTTTTAAAGGATACATTGTTTCTATATGTTTGTTTTCAATTTTTAATTGGTTTTATCCTTATCAAAATTGGGGTATATCTGTCGAAAAAGCTTTGTCTTTTAAATTTATTTATAAAGGAAGTGAAATATTGATAAAAGAATTTCCATCAAGTGAAGACTTCATTGATACAAAAGAAAAAATTGAAAAAATATAATAAAGATAAACTAAGAGAGGAGTGTGGTATTTTTGGAATATCAAATCACGAAGACGCTTCCGCAATGGTAGCATTAGGCTTACACGCTTTGCAACATAGAGGTCAAGAAGGTTGTGGAATAGTATCTTATGATGGGAAAAATTATCACTCTGAAAAAAGACAAGGTCTGGTGGGAGATCATTTTACTGATCCAAAAATTTTAGAAAAACTGCCTGGAAACTTTTCAATAGGACATAATCGTTATTCAACAACAGGAGAAACGTCTTTAAGAAATATTCAGCCTTTTTTTGCTGATTTACATATGGGTGGGTTGAGCATAGCACATAATGGAAATTTAACTAATGCACTCTTTTTAAGAAATAATTTAGTCAAAGAAGGTGCAATTTTTAGAACAACCAGCGATACTGAAACAATCGTTCAATTAGTGGCAAAATCAAAAAGAGAAAGATTTTTAGACAAATTAATAGATGCCCTTTTTCAAATTCAAGGAGGTTATTCTCTTGTATTAATGACAAATAAAAAATTGGTTGGTGTCAGAGACCCTTTTGGAATAAGGCCATTAGTTATTGGAAAACTAAAAAACTCATATATCTTGGCATCGGAAACATGTGCTCTAGATATTATCGGAGCAACTTTTATTAGAGAAGTTGAAAATGGTGAAATAGTAATAATTGAAAATCAAGACTTAAAATCTATCAAACCTTTTCCAAAACAAAAATCAAGACCATGTATATTTGAGTACATCTATTTTGCAAGACCTGACAGTTTGATTAATAATGTATGCGCTTATGAATATAGAAAAAAACTAGGAGCAGAACTTGCTAAAGAAACTGATATTCAGGCTGATTTTGTTGTACCAGTACCCGACTCAGGCGTACCGGCAGCTTTGGGGTATGCTGAGCAATCAAATAAAAAATTTGAATTAGGATTAATAAGAAATCATTATGTGGGTAGAACTTTTATTGAACCAACACAAAATATAAGAAGTTTAGGAGTAAAGTTGAAACTCAGCTCAACAAGAACGATTGTTAAAAATAAATCAATCATACTAATTGATGACTCTTTAGTAAGGGGAACGACTTGTAATAAGATTGTAAAGATGCTGTACGAGAGTGGTGCTAAAGAAGTACATGTGAGAATTGCTTGTCCTGAAATAAAATATCCTGACTTCTACGGCGTGGATATGCCTACAAAAGATGAATTGCTTGCATATAAGAAAAGTAATAACGAAATGTGCGAGCATATAAAAGCAAAGAGCTTAAAATTTTTAAGTTTAGAGGGCTTGTATAAGGCTTTAATAGGTGAAAAAAGAAATAATAGCTACCCTCAGTTTAGCGATCACTATTTTACTGGCGATTATCCTATTAAACCTTCAGATAATTTAAAAGGTTTCAAAGTAAAACAACTCTCTTTGTTAAGTGGAAAATCAAACAATTAATCGACTATAGATAATTTATTTTTTTTATCGAAATATAATAAAGAATTTTCAATCACCAGCATTGAAGATTTAATTTTAGTTGGGAGTTTTTTAATTTGCTGTAAATCTCCAATTAAACTAAAAATTAAAATATAAGAATTTTCTAATAAAATCATAATTTTATTATTTAGAATAATAATATCTTTAAAAATGGCATTCTTCTTTTTAGTATTAAGAAATTTTGCAATTTTTTCGTTTAAATCATAAGAGTAAATAATCTCTCCATTAATAGTGTTAATCGCTACAAGATATTTATTTCTTGTTATTGCGAAGAGATAATCCTCAATTAAAACAGGTTTGAATTCAGTAGAAAAATTTTTCTTATGATTAACAGCTCCCGTTTTTTGATCGATAATGTAAGTAAATTCATTGGAGGATAAAGCTAATTTATCTCTATAGCTTACTATCTTATTACCCAAAAAAAGGTTTTTTGGATTCAAATCAGTAGATTTATTTAAATTAATAAACCAAAGTATCCTCATGCTTTCATTATCAACTGCATAAAGCGATCCAAAAGTATTAATAAAAAAGGTATATTGATTTATTAAAGATAAATTATTAACAAATTTATTTTTAACAATTGTTTCCTCTGTTGGTATTTTTTTTAAAATTTCTCCATTCTTTATATTAAAGAAAATTAAATTATTGTTTTGATTGCTTGTCACCAACTTTTCTTTATAAATCTTAATATTGGACCTAAAGGCAACTTCATATCTTTTTGCCCATATAATTTTATTCAATTTGTAGTTATAAGCATAAAGAAATCCAAGATTATCAGATACGTAAACTATGTCGTCCTTTAAAATAATATTTAATTTTTTTTTAACTTTTTTGTATTTTTTTTTATAAAAATTATATTTTGAAATAATCTTATTTTTGCTTATTGAAAAATTAATTATATTGCCTTTTTTGTCGACTAAAATTACTTTATCATTTTTATATAAAAATTTTTCACTAATATTATTCCTTGAAATTTTTGTACTTTTAAAAATTAAATTAAAATTTTCATTATATCTAAAATTCTTTAGATTATTAGTTCCATCATAATCAATATCTTTCCAATCATAATTTATAGATGACTTAAACTTCTTAAATGAAAAATCTTTTTTTATAGAAATATTTTTTAAAAGTTCATCTTGCGAAAAGACTACAGACTCAAATTCTTTAAATGTATCATTTTTAGTAACATCAGGGTTTTTTTCATTTTTCCATATGCCAGTTTTATTATCAAAAGAGCAGTTATTTAAAAATAATATTGCAATAAGAATAATAAGAAACTTCATTTGAGAATTATTATTTTATAATAACTTCTTCCGCTAAAATTTTAAGCTTAGATTTATTTTTAATTAATTTATCTAGCAATTCTTTTCCTTTTCCATCCTTAGATACTTTCATTAAGAAAAGAGCTTTCTTGAAAGTTATTAAATCTAATTTTTCATCAGAATAATCTAAGTTTTCTAAAATTTCAAAATAGTTAAGTATTTTTTCTTCCTCTTGAATTAAATTTTTTTCAATAATTAGATTTAAAGCCAAAATAGAATAAAATTTATTTTTATTTAAGATAATTTCTTCGAGAATTATTTTTGCTTCTTTTTCTTTTTTATCTGTTATGTAAATCCCTGCCTGAACATATTTTTCAGCAATCAATTCATTGTTTTTTTTATTATTTTGATTAATTAAAAATACTGAGACTAAAATCAAAATGAGAAAAATTAATAAAGATAAAAGTTTAATTTTATTTTGATTATAAAATTGTATTAATTTACTTCTATAGTCTTGTTTAACTAAGTTTTGATCCATTTAAAAAGTTTTTTCTTTTTGGAAATTTAATTAATTTAACTTCTCTAGTATATTTTTTTACAGCTTTTTCAATTATAGTATTCAAGTTTGCATATTTTTTAACAAATTTGGGATAAAATCCACTTAAACCAAGCATATCATCTGTAACTAAAATTTGCCCATCGCAGTATGATGAAGAGCCAATGCCAATTGTAGGTATTTGGACTTTATTAGTAATTAATTTTGCAGTATTAGGTGCTAAACATTCTACAACTATTGAAAAAGCCCCTGCTTTCTCTATAAGCTGCACATCTTTTAAAAGTTTTTTAACTTCTTGTTTTGACTGTCCCTCTATCTTGAATTTTTTTTTAAATTGTGGTGTATATCCAACATGGCCCATAACAGATATCTTTTTTTTAACTAAATATTCTATTATTTCATAATTTTTTCTATTATTCTCTAATTTGATTGCATCGCATTTTGTTTTTTTTATTACTATTCTTGCGTTTTTTAAAGCATCTTTTGGGTTATTATATGTACCCTTAGGCATATCAACTACTAATAATGATTTCTTTATACCCATTTTAACGCTAACGGCATGTTGAATAATATTATCTAATTTAATTTTGTGGGTATTTTTGTGTCCATACAAAACATGTGCCATTGAGTCTCCCACTAAAATAATATCACAATATTTATCTAAAATTTTTGCAACACTTTTTGAATATGCAGTTAAACAAACAATTTTAGACTTTTTCTTTTTTAAAATTATATCTCTTATTTTTTTATTCATTATTCTAATTCAATAGTACTAGGTGGTTTGGAGGTAATATCGTAAACAACTCTATTAATCCCTTTTACATTATTAATAATCTTATTAGAAATACTATCTAAAAAATTTTTTGGAAAATTAAAATAATCAGCGGACATGCCATCTTCAGATGTAACAGCCCTTAATAAACAAATATTTTCGTAAGTTCTTGAGTCTCCCATTACTCCTACAGTTTTAATAGGTAATAATGCAGCATATGCCTGCCAAATTTTACTATAAAGTCCTTTATTGATTAATTCATTTATATAAATAAAATCTGCTTCTTTAAGTATCCTTAATCTTTCAGGTGTAATATCTCCAACTATTCTAATTCCAAGTCCAGGCCCTGGAAAAGGATGTTTAAAGTTAATTTTTTCTACTAATCCTAAAGATTTACCTAAAATTCTTACTTCATCTTTAAAGAATTCCTTCAAAGGTTCTAAAAGTTTTAATTTCATTTTTTTAGGTAAACCACCAACGTTATGATGAGATTTAATTTTTGAAGTTTTGCTACCAGTAGAGGACCTGCTTTCAATTATATCTGGATAAAGTGTTCCTTGAGCCAAATAATTAATACCTTTATATTTTTTTGACTCCTCCTCAAAAACTTTAATAAATAAACTACCAATAATTTTTCTTTTTTTTTCTGGATTGGACACTTTTTTTAATTTTTTTAAAAAAATTTTGGATGCATTAATTAATTTTACATTTAAATTATATTTTTTTTTGAATAAATTATATGTATAACTAAACTCATTTTTCCTCATTAAACCTGTATCAACCATTATACAAATAAGGTTTTTTTTAATAGCTTTATTAATTAATAAAGCTGCCACACTACTATCTACGCCTCCAGAAAGTGCACAAATAACTTTTTGATTCCCTACAGTATTTTTTATCTCTTCTATTAATCTATTCTTCTGGGAGGATATTTTCCATCTTTTTTTTATCTTGCAAATTAAAAATAAGAAATTTTCAAAAATTTTTTTACCATTATCAGTATGTGTAACTTCAGGATGGAACTGAACTCCATAGATTTTTTTTTTTGAATTCTCAATAATCGTTAAATTGGAATATTTTGTTGACGCTATAGTTGAAAAATTTTTTGGAAGTTTTACAACAGCATCTTCATGACTCATCCAAACAGAAGTATTTGATTTTACAAATTTTTTAATAAGTAACGAAGATTTTTTTTTAAATAGATGGGCTCTTCCAAATTCCCTCCTTTTTCTTGATGGTTTAATTTTACCACCAAATATCTTAGCAATTAATTGTAATCCATAACATATGCCTAATATTGGTATATTTTCATTAAATATTCTTTTTGGAACACTCTCGAATTTTTTTTTTGTTACGGTGGAAGGTCCACCAGAAAGTATAAAGCCTTTTATATTTTGATAATTTTTTATCTTATTTAAATCTTTAGGAGTAATAATTTCAGAGTAAACTCCTAATTCTCTCACCCTTCTAGCAATTAATTTTGTTACCTGAGAACCAAAATCAATAATTAATATTTTATCTTTTTCGTGTTGAAATTGCATTTATTTTTTAGATAAATTTTCAATTTCAATTTTTAATTTATCACTTTGGGTACAAAATTTCTTACATATTTTTTTCAGTTTCATGTTTAAATCTTGGCTCTTTACATAGTCTGAAGCATTTAATTTTAATTTAGCAAGATAATAAATTGCTTCCTCGTTATTAGGATTCAATAATATTACGGTATTTAAGTTTTGTTCCTCTAAATCTTTTTTTTCAAGTTTTTTAAAAATTTTTGATAAATACAAATAAGATAATTCACTCTTTGGATTAAAGATAATATCTTGTTCAAATTTAAACTTTGCATCCTCATATTTTTTTTTTTCATATAAATTAATACCCTCTTGAAAAAATTCTGATCTTGCCCACAAAAAATTCGGAAGAATTAGCAAAATAAAAATTAATTTAAAAATATTATTTATCATAATTTATAATTTATAGTTTTTTGCGTCATTTCTACACTATGGACCATACTCTCATAAAAACCAGCTTTTGTTATTTTAACAAATTTAGCTCTTTTATTAATATCTGCTAAATTTTTGGCTCCAATATATCCCATAGATGATCTCAATCCACCTTGTAATTGATATATAATTTTTGATACTTTTCCTTTGTATTCAACTCTTCCCTCTACTCCTTCAGGTACAAATTTAGATTTATCATTAAAATTTTTTTGGAAATATCTATTTGCTGATCCAGCCGACATTGCTCCTATTGATCCCATACCACGATAATGTTTATAAATTTTTCCTTTAATTCTAAATTTCTGTCCTGGACTCTCATCTGTACCTGCAAAAATTGATCCCATCATTATTGCATTCGCTCCTGCTGCTAGTGCCTTGGCAATATCTCCTGAAAATTTTATTCCTCCATCTGAAATAATTTTAATTTTTTTTTTATTTAAAGCTTTTTTAACTTCCATTATGGCTGAAATTTGTGGCACGCCTATACCTGCTACCATTCTGGTAGTGCATATAGATCCAGGTCCGATTCCAACTTTGATTATATCAGCACCTGAATTGTATAGTTTTTTTGCAGCTTCACTCGTTGCAATATTTCCAACACATACGGGTATTTTTTTAATAATTTTTTTTATTTTTGATAAAGTATTTAAAACTTTCTTACTATGTCCATGAGCAGTGTCTATTACAATTAGATCAGCCCCATTTGTTATTAAAGATCTTGCTCTTTCAAGATCCTCTGGATTAGTTCCTATTGCTGCTCCCACTAATAATCTATTTTTTTTTACTTTTTTTACTTCACTTGATTGTTTTTTTATATCAAGATTTCTATGAATAATTCCCATGCCTCCCTCTTTAGCTATTGCAATAGCCATTTTTGACTCCGTAACTGTATCCATTGCTGATGTTAAAAAAGGTACTTTTAAGGTAATTTGATCAGTTAATCTAAGAGTGATATTAGTACTAGAGGGTAGAATCTCTGAATATTTTGGAAGTAATAATACATCGTCAAAGGTTAATGCTTCTTTAATTGATCCCATATAAACTTATATACAATTAATAAAATTTATAAAGACTTTAAAATTTCACAGTGTAAATAAGTTTCTTTTGATTCTTTTCGGCTAGACTCAGGCTTAAAAAAATTTACTTTTTTAAACAATTTTTTAGCCAAGTTTTTAACTTCAATAAAGTCCTCTCCCATAAAAAGTTTTGAAACCAATACACCCTTAGGTTTTAAAATTTCTTTTGAAAAATGAAGTATTTCAGCACACAATCCATTAGTTCTTATCGAATCTAAAGATTTATTACCAGTAGTATCGGCAGCCATATCGGATATGATAACATCTAGATCAGAGTTAAAATATTCAGTCACTTCATTTTTGACAATTGTATCTAAAAAATTTCCTCTAAGAAACTTTACATTTTTTATAGGTTCCATTGTTTTTAAATCCACTGACATTATTTTTCCCGAGGTAATTATTTGAGTTGCTACTTGAGTCCAACCGCCAGGAAATGATCCTAAATCAAGCAAATTAGTATTTTTTTTTATAAATTTATATTTTTTATTAATCTCTATTAATTTAAAAGAGGCTCTTGAGCGATAACCAAGTATTTTAGATTTTTTAAAAAATTGGTCTCTATGTTGCT
Organism: uncultured Pelagibacteraceae bacterium; assembly: GCA_902590625.1. Taxonomy (GTDB): domain Bacteria; phylum Pseudomonadota; class Alphaproteobacteria; order Pelagibacterales; family Pelagibacteraceae; genus Pelagilacustribacter. The sequence goes on from CACIXL010000003.1 coordinate 15,823, forward strand.
TAATTTTCCAAGAATTACTTTTTTTTACTCTTTTAGATTTTTTCATTATAAAATATCTTCATGATTTTCATCCGACATTTTATTTAAGTTTTTTTTATTTTGATTGTTGTAAATTGCAATGCTTACAGGAATTGATATTAAGTAAGCCCCTCCGAAGATTAAAAGAGTTTCAAGAGTGTAAAATAAAAGTGATATAAAAACCACTCCTATTCCCAACAATAGAAAAACAGATGTTTTTGGTGATATTGTAATTTTTTTTAAAGCTAAAGTTGGTATTTTGCTTACAAGCAAGATCGCGATAAAAATAGTTAAGTAAGGTGTAAAATTTTTAACATCTAAACCAATATTTATTCCAGTAAGCTCATAAATTAATGGCATTAAAATCAATAATCCGCCTGCGGGAGAAGGCACTCCTTCAAAAAAATTATTTTTCCATTCTTGACTTTCCTCTACTTTAGTAAGATTAAACCTGGCTAATCTTAAAACGCAACAAACAGAATAAACAAGTGTTATAGCCCATCCTAATTTACCGTAATTGTTTAATTCCCAAAAATAAAGAATAAATACGGGAGCTATACCAAAACTTACAAAATCTGTTAAAGAGTCCAATTCTTTTCCAAATTCAGATGTTCCTTTGATTAATCTAGCAATTCTTCCGTCTAAAGCATCTAAAATTGCTGCAAAAAGAATTAAGTTTACTGCTAAACTAAAATTTCCATCTATTGAAAATTTTATTGAACTTATTCCTAAACAAACACCAGCTAAAGTTAAGATGTTCGGCAACAGATACCTTGTTTTTTTTGATGAGACTAATTTAAATTTATTTTTCTCTTCCATTATTCTGAAGCAATTAAGCTTTCTCCAGCCACAACATTTTGTCCAATTTTCGCTAAAACTTTTTTATTCTTAAAATAAATATCAACTCTGCTACCAAACCGTATCATGCCTATTCTGTCACCTTGTTTTAATTTTTGTCCCTGTTCTACTTCACAAACTATTCTTCGCGCAATAAGTCCGGCTATCTGAACAATTATTAATTCTTCTCCATTATTTAATTTAATCTTAAAATAATTTCTCTCATTTTCATCACTAGCCTTATCTAAAGATGCATTTAAAAATTTTCCAGGCTTGTAAAATATTTCTTCAACAACACCAGACGATGGAACCCTGTTAACGTGACAGTTGAATACATTCATAAAAACGCTTACTTTAGTATAAGAAATGTTTTCTAATCTAAGTTCTTCTGGTCCTGATTTTTCGGATATATCAGTAATTAAACCGTCTGCTGGGCACACTAAGTATTTATCATCATTAATTGAATATCTTTCTGGATCCCTAAAAAAATAATAAATCCATATAGAGACTATTATAAGGAGAATTCCTAAAAGTTTTGAAAAAAACAAAGTAATAAAGGTCGCTAAAACTGAAATAGCAAGAAACTTGTATCCTTCTTTATGTATTTTTGGAAATATTGTATTCAACATAATTTAAAGTTTGATAAATTTTTCTTAATATGTATAAAAATCACAGTTAATCAATCTATATTTTATGGCAAAAATTAAAGTAAAAAATCCTGTTGTAGAGCTTGATGGCGACGAAATGACGAGAATTATTTGGTCCTTTATCAAAGATAAGCTAATCAAACCCTACTTAGAAATAGACTTAAAATACTACGATTTAGGAATGGAAAGTCGGGATAAAACTGACGACCAGATCACTATTGACGCTGCTAATGCCATAAAACAATACGGTGTTGGTGTAAAATGCGCAACTATCACACCAGATGAAGCAAGAGTTGAGGAATTTAAACTTAAAAAAATGTGGAGATCTCCTAATGGAACTATTCGAAATATATTAGGTGGAACAGTATTTAGGGAACCAATTATTTGTAAAAATGTTCCAAAATTAGTTCCTGGATGGACACACCCAATAGTAATTGGAAGACACGCTTTTGGTGATCAATATCGTGCAACTGATTTTTTAATCCCCGGAGAAGGTAAAATGGAAGTTAAGTGGACATCAAAAGACGGTAAAGATAAAAAAGAATTTGAAGTATTTAATTTTACTGGACCAGGTACAGCTTTGGCTATGTACAATTTAGATGACTCAATTAAAAACTTTGCTAGAGCGTGTATGAATTATGGTCTAGGTAGAAAATGGCCTGTTTATTTATCAACTAAAAATACAATCTTAAAGGCCTACGATGGTCGTTTTAAAGATTTATTCCAAGAGGTGTTTAAAAAAGAATTTAAAAACAAATTTGAAGCAGCGCAAATCACTTATGAACATAGATTAATTGATGACATGGTAGCTTGTGCTATGAAATGGAATGGAGGTTACGTTTGGGCTTGTAAAAACTATGACGGCGATGTTCAGTCAGATACTGTAGCTCAAGGTTTTGGTTCTTTAGGATTAATGACAAGTGTATTAATGACCCCAGATGGAAAAATTGTTGAGTCAGAAGCTGCTCACGGAACAGTAACTAGACACTACAGGATGCATCAACAAGGGAAAGAAACTTCTACAAATCCAATAGCCTCAATTTTTGCTTGGACGAGAGGTTTAGCTCACAGAGGAAAATTAGATAATAATAATGAACTTATTAAGTTTGCTTCTTCACTTGAAAAAGTTTGTGTTGAAACTGTTGAGAGCGGTTCAATGACAAAAGACCTTGCTATCTTGATTGATAAGTCATCAAAATATTTAACAACCAATCAATTTTTAGAAGCCATTGATGGAAATTTAAAGAAAAAACTTAATTAAGTTTTTTTCTGACTACCTCGAAAGCTTGTTCAATTTTACTTTGATCAACACCACCAGCTTGAGCAAAATCTTTTCTTCCTCCTCCACCTTTTCCTCCTAAAATTTCTGATGCAATCTTTACAAGTGTGACAGCATCAAATTTAGTCGTAAGATCTTTAGAAACTCCTACAGCAACTCCTACTTTACCCTCAAAAGTAGAAATACTTATTATGACACCTGATTTAATCTCTTGTTTACCTTGATCAATTATTCCTCTTAATTCTTTAGGAGGAAAATCTTTTAAAATTTGCTCTCGAATTAATATATCTCCAATTTTTTTATCCTGAATTATATTTTTACTTTTATCTTTCTTGATGCTTTCAATTTTTACTTTGTTAAGCTGTTTATTTAAATTTTTTAAGTTTTCGGTTAAATCTAAGTTATCTTTGTAATCTGGCTTTATTTTTAGTTTTTGTAATTCCTTTTTAATTAATGTTATTTCATTTTTTAAATTTGACTCTTTTTGAGATTGATCTTGTTTTTGTGTTTTTTCATAGTCTTCTAATTGTTTATCTCTTAACGCCTCTACTCTCCTAACTCCTGAGGCGATTGAAGATTGACTTATAACTTTAAATTTGCCAACATCTTTAGTATTTTTAACATGAGTGCCTCCACACAACTCTGTTGAGAAAAAACTATTGTTTTCCTTTCCCATAAAAACTACTCTAACTTCTTCGCCATATTTTTCGCCAAATAATGCTAATGCGCCGATGTTTACTGCTTCTTTTGGAGTCATTATTCTTGTTTGCACATCAGTTGAGCCAGCTACAATTTTGTTTACAATATTATTTATTTTTTTCATCTCCTCTTTTTCAATAGGCTTATTATGACTAAAATCAAATCTTAGCCTATCTGGTGAAACTAACGAACCTTTTTGAGTGACATGTTTTCCTAAGGTTCTTCTTAATGACTCGTGTAATAAATGAGTTGCTGAATGATAAGCTTTAGAGTTATTTCTTTTTAAAATATCTATCTCTAAATTAACGTTTTGCCCAATTGAAATTGAACCTTTTTCAATTTTTCCATAATGGATGTATAAATCTCCCATTTTTTTTTGGGTGTCGTTAATTTTTATTTTGCAATCTGAATTAAAAATATAACCCTGGTCACCAACTTGACCTCCTGACTCTCCATAAAAAGGGGTTTGATTTGTTATGACTTCTACCTCATCTCCAGTGCTAGCTGAATCTACAAACTTACCATCTTTTGAAATTTTAATAACAACACCCTCTGCTTTATCAAATTCATAACCTAAAAATTCAGTTGGATTTATCTCTTCTCTTATTTTAAACCATCTTTCCTCAATAGATTTATCTCCAGACCCTTTCCAATTAGCTCGCGCAAGAGTTTTACTTTTTTCCATCTCTTTTTCAAAACCAATATTATCTACTTTAATTCCCTTTCCTTTTAAGATGTCTGCGGTTAGGTCTAATGGGAAACCATAAGTATCATATAATTTAAATGCTGTTGATCCTGGAAAGGTTTTATTTGAAACTTTAGTCAAATTTTCATCAAGTATTTTCATTCCTCGTTCTAAAAGAGAAGAAAATTTTTCTTCCTCATTTTTTAAAGTCTCAATTATTAATTCTTTGCCAGTAATTAATTCAGGATAACTACTTTTCATTTCATTCAATAAAATATCAAATAACTTATAAAAAACAGTATCTTTGCTTCCTAAAGAATGAGCATGCCTCATCCCACGTCTCATGATTCTTCTTAAAACATATCCTCTTCCTTCGTTAGAAGGTAATATTCCCTCAGCGATTAAAAAACTGCTAGCCCTTAAATGATCTGCAATAACTCTGTGACTCGCAATAGTTGACTCTTTTATAGGTGACTTCAATAAATCGGAAGATGCACCTATAATTTTTTTAAAGTGATCGATCTTATAATTATCATGGGTCCCTTGAAGGACTGCTGTCATTCGTTCAAGGCCCATTCCAGTATCTACCGAGGGTTTTGGTAAATTTATTCTTTTATCTTTCGAAATTTGCTCGTACTGCATAAATACTAAATTCCATATCTCAATAAATCTATCTCCATCTTCATCTAAGCTTCCTGGGGGTCCTCCTTTTAATTTTTCGCCGTGATCGTAAAAAATTTCTGAGCAAGGACCACACGGACCAGTATCTCCCATTGACCAAAAGTTATCTGAAGTTGCTATTTTTATTATTTTGTTATCACTTAATCCTGCAATTTTTTTCCAAAGTTTAAATGACTCTTCATCTTCATGGTAAACTGTCACAGAAAGTTTTTCTTTAGGCAATTTAAAATCTTTTGTTAATAAATTCCAAGCGTGATTAATTGCCTGCTCTTTAAAGTAATCTCCAAAGGAAAAATTTCCAAGCATTTCAAAAAAGGTATGGTGCCTTGGTGTGTATCCTACGTTTTCTAAATCATTATGTTTTCCACCAGCTCTTACACATTTTTGAGATGTTGTGGCAGTTTTATAATCCCTTTTTTCTAAACCTGTGAAAACATTTTTAAATTGAACCATGCCTGAGTTGGTGAACATCAGAGTAGGATCATTATTTGGAACTAAGTTGCTAGAGTCTACAACCTTATGATCATTTTTTTTAAAATAATCTAAAAATTTTTTCCTGACATCGGTAAGTAAAATTTGGCCCATATTCAATTAAATACAGATATTTAAGAACTTGTCTATAAAGAGATTAAATTGCTTTTTTTTTATCGTTGTCTACTACAACGCAAATTTCAGATTTTGTTAAAAATCTTTGCCCTGTTCCATTATCAAGGGAAAACATGCCTCCTATCCCTTTTACAGCATCAATTGTCAGATCTGTGTGTTTCCACTTCTCATACTGATCTTCATTCATATAGAAAGGGGTTCCATCAACCTCACCCAATTTTACGTCGCTGTTTCCTACTTGATATTCTTTTGCTGGAAAACACATAGGTGCGCTTCCATCACAACACCCGCCTGATTGGTGAAACAGTAGATCTTTTCCATGAACTTCTTTGATTTCACTAAGTAGTTTCTTTGCTGATAATGTAAATGATACTTTCATTTCTATATTTCGGCCCATGATTTTGAATCATGGGCCATTATATATTATTGGTTAAAAGAAGCCTAATTTTTTCTCACTATACGACACGTGTAAGTTCTTTACTTGTCTGTAATGATTTAACATCATTTTGTGAGTTTCTCTTCCGATACCAGATTGTTTGTAACCGCCAAATGCAGCATGAGCTGGGTATGCGTGATAGCAGTTCGTCCAAACTCTACCTGCTTGTATACCTCTACCCATTCTGTATGCAACGTTACCATCTCTAGTCCAAACACCTGCTCCAAGTCCATAAAGAGTATCATTAGCTATTTCTAATGCTTCTTTTTCATCTTTAAACTTAGTAACTGATACTACAGGTCCAAAGATCTCTTCTTGGAATATTCGCATATTGTTTTTACCCTCAAAGATAGTTGGTTGGATATAATTTCCTTTTTCTAATCCACTATTAATTTTAGCTGCACTACCACCACATAGAACTTTGGCACCCTCTTTCTTACCTAGGTCTAAGTAAGATTTAATTTTTTCCATTTGTTCTAGTGAAGCTTGAGCTCCAATCATAGTCTCCATTTTTAAAGGATTGTCTTGTTTTACAGCTTTTGTTCTTGCGATGGCTCTTTCCATGAATTTATCATAAATAGACTCTTGAATTAGAGCTCTGCTTGGGCAAGTACAAACTTCTCCTTGGTTAAGCGTAAACATAGCAAAACCTTCTAAACATTTGTCAAAGAAGTCGTCATCTTTAGCCAAAACATCTTCAAAGAAAATGTTTGGTGATTTTCCACCTAATTCCAAAGTGATTGGAATTAAGTTTTGAGATGCGTACTGCATAATCAAACGTCCAGTAGTAGTTTCACCAGTAAAAGCTATCTTCTTTATTCTTTTTGAAGATGCTAGTGGTTTACCTGCTTCAAGACCATATCCACTTACAACGTTAACAACACCTGCTGGTAATAGATCTCCAATTAGTTCCATTAACAACATGATTGATGCTGGTGTTTGCTCAGCTGGTTTTAATACAACACAATTTCCTGCAGCCAAAGCCGGTGCAAGTTTCCATGTTGCCATTAATAATGGGAAGTTCCATGGTATGATTTGTCCAACCACACCTAATGGTTCAGGTATGTGGTAAGAATATTCACTATTGCTTATTTCAGCAACTGAACCTTCCTCTGCTCTTATTACTCCTGCAAAATATCTCCAATGATCAATTACCAAAGGTAAATCTGCAGCCATACATTCTCTAATTGGCTTACCATTGTCTAAACATTCTGCTGTCGCTAAAACGTTAAGATTTTTCTCAATTACATCTGCAATTTTTAAGAGAATGTTTGATCTCTCTCCAATTGATGTTGTTCCCCATGCAGGAAATGCTGCATGAGCTGCGTCTAGAGCAAAATCAACGTCTTTCTCGTTCGATCTTGGCACCTTACAGATAACTTCATTAGTGATAGGAGTAGTATTATCAAAATACTTTCCAGATTTAGGTTCTACAAATTTTCCGTTAATGTAGTTTCCATATTTAGCTTTAAATGGAAATTTAACCTTCAAATGAGAGGTATCTAAAGATGAAGACACTTTCGAGCTTGTTGCTTGTTGTGTACTCATTTTTCCCCCTTTTGTTCTAATTGTTAATTAGAACCAATCTGAACTAAATTGTCTACGATTAATTTAGTCGCGTTTCAAGCGAACTACTAAATGTTGATTAGATCAATTTCAAGTTGTTTTGGGAAACGGGAAGCTATTGCTTCCCGTTTACAATGATGGCAAAGGAATTACTCTTCCTCTTTTTCTGTTTTATCGCTAATTTTTTCGTTAGGTGAAGGATTTCCTTCTAGCTCCTTACTTATCGCAGCAGCTTGATCTCTAATAATTTTTTCAATCTCTACAGCTACGTTAGGATTTTTTTGTAGGTAAACTTTTGCATTTTCTCTACCTTGACCAATTTTTTCACCTTTATATGCGTACCAAGCTCCAGATTTTTCTACTACTCCAGCTTTAGTACCTAAGTCAATTAATTCACCTAATTTACTGATACCTTTTCCGTACATTAAGTCGAATTCAACGACTTTAAATGGTGGTGCAACTTTATTTTTAATTACTTTAACTCTTGTTGAGTTACCAATAATTTGGTCTTTTTCTTTAATCGCGCCTATTCTTCTAATATCCATTCTTACAGATGAATAAAATTTAAGAGCATTTCCCCCTGATGTCGTCTCAGGATTTCCAAACATCACTCCAATTTTCATTCTTATCTGGTTAATGAAGATAACCATAGTATTTGATTTTGATACTGATCCAGTAATTTTTCGTAAAGCTTGACTCATAAGTCTTGATTGTAAGCCAACATGATGGTCACCCATTTCACCTTCTAATTCAGCTTTTGGTGTTAATGCTGCAACTGAGTCTACAACTAAGACAGAAATAGAACCTGATTTAATTAATGTGTCAGTTATTTCTAAAGCTTGTTCACCAGTGTCTGGTTGAGATATTAATAACTCTTCGGTTTTTACTCCAAGTTTTTTTGCATAAACTGGATCCATAGCATGCTCAGCATCTACAAAAGCACATATACCACCAGCTTTTTGAGCTTCTGCTACAACTTGTAAAGCTAGCGTAGTTTTTCCTGATGACTCAGGTCCATATATCTCAATAATTCTACCTTTTGGTAAGCCCCCTATGCCAAGAGCCAAATCTAAGCTTAATGATCCAGTAGAAATAGCTTCTACATCTAAAGCTTGTTGTTGGCCTAGTCTCATTACGGAACCTTTACCGAAATTTTGATCTATCTGGCTAATAGCTGCTTCAAGAGATTTATTTTTCTCTTTTAATTCTTTTTGTTTCTTATCGTCTGATTTTACGATTTTTAAGTTATTTTTAGTCATTTTTTATCCTTTTTTTATTGTTCGAATCGTATCTATAAATGTACACATTTTGTTCTTTTTATCAAGAAGTAAAAAAAATCCAATAAAATGGCCTATTTAATTAAATTAATAGATAATGAACCAAGCTCTTTAGAGAGCTCAAATTGCGATACGATAAAGTCTCTTTCTGATCTAGCGAAATCTATTCTGGCATCTAAAAGAAGGCTTCTAGATTGAATTAATTCAAGGGTGGTTCTTGTGTTACCAGAGTCATATTCTAAAGTGATGCCTTCATTTGCTATTTCAGCGGCTTTTAATTGTGCTCTAGTTGCCTCAAGTATGCTTTTAAAAGACTGATATTTTGACCAAGCATTTGAAATTTTAGTATTAATTCTATTTTTAGTATCTTGCATAATTAATTGATTTCTCTGTTTATTATATGAGAATTTCTTAATAGTTGAGATATTTTCACCTCCTTTAATAATAGGCCAAGTTATAGTTGCTTTGACGGTTTCTTGATCAGTGTTATCTATAGTTGAGCTAAAATCATCATTTTTAGATTTCGAGTAATTTAATGATGCCGATGGAGAGAGTCTTGATCTTTCAATATTTAAGTCTTTAACGGCTATTTCATAGTCTAATTTTGAAATTAAAAGATCTATATTATTTGTATCAGCTAAACTAAGAGACTCTTCTAGAGAATTTGGTAAAATTAACAGTGCCTTTTCTTTTAATTTTTTTGTATCCGGTGATTTTTCTCTTGTAACTCTCTCAAAATTCGTCTTTGAAGCTAAAAGTTCAGTTTTAGCTTTTATTAAATTAGCTCTTGCTCCAGCTAAAGAAGACTCTGACTGAGCTAAATCAGTTAAACTAATTTCTCCTTTTTGAAGTCTAGCATTATCTGAATCTACCTGTCTTTCAAATAAATTTACATTGGATGAGTTAAATTCTTCATTTTTTGATTTAAAAATTAAATCGAAATAAGCTGAAGTAACATCTAATATAGTTTGTTGTTCAACTTTTTTAAGAGATAAGTTGGCTTTTTGAGTTTCAAGTTCAGATTTTTTAAATGTATTAAATCCTTTGAAACCAGAAAAAATTTTTTGTTCAACCGATATTTTTTTACTCTCTGAGTCTAAATTTGAGTCTGCTAGACTTGCTCCGCTTTGATTGGTTCGATTAGTTGAGGTAGTACTTGTTTGATCCCCTGACAGTGTTATACTTGGTAGAAACTCACTTCTAGAAATATTTTTACTTTGTTTCACAGATTCAAAATTTTTTCTTTCAGCATTTAATTGTAAATTATTTTCTAAGGCTTTCTCAATATAAAATTTAAGATTATCTTGAGCATGTAGAAAGCTCGAATAAAATAATATTAAAATTAAAGGTAAATATTTTTTCATTTAATTAAACTTTATTGATTTGAGTCTATGTTTTTTATCAATACTTATCACAGTGTCTGCTGTTTTTGGAAGAGTTTTTAACATATGTTTAGTTATCCTCTCGTAATACATCACAAAATTTTCTACTTGCTTATCATTCATAGTTTTATTTCCCTTGCCTGTAATTCTTAATTTTTTTTCTTGTAACAATCTCCATCTAAAAACATATTTAAAACTTGGTACCTTTAAAAAAATCAACTTATCAATTAAATTAAAAATTTTATTATAATCTTTTTTAAGTTCTGAATTTACTTTTTGTCGCCAAATTCTTTTATTATCTCTCTGCTTTTCTAATTTATTTACAGGAAAATTTAAATCTTTATTTTTTTGTGCTGTTGCACCAACACACCACCCTTCAAAGATAACTATATTTGGTTTTTTTTTAACTTTTAACCATTTATTTTTTTTGCATCTATCATCAATAGATTTGTCAAATTTAGGAATAATCATTTTTTTGAAATTGTTTTTTTTTAAATTATTTATACATTGAAACAGCATTTTCGTATCATGAGTGCCAGGCACACCTCTTGTAATAAATAATTTGCTGATTTTTTTTGAAATTTTTTTTCTCTCATTTAAAGTTTTATAAAAATCATCAATTGAAAATATTACTGTTTCTAATTTATAAGCCTCTTTTAATATTATTTTCAAGATATTTGAAATTGTTGATTTTCCTGTCCCTTGGCCTCCAGTTAAACCAATTACTTTTGTTTTTTTTTTCTTTAGATAATCTTTTGAAATCATTTTGCTTATGGGTAAATAAAACTTAATTAATTGCCCTAATTTATCTCTAAATGGTTCGGACATAACCTCTTGTGAAGTGAGAAATTTTAAATATTTTTTTTTTACTTTGTTGTAATTAAAAAGTTTATCTTCCATTTTTTCATTTTTTATCTAATGGATGATTGTGACCGTCATTAACTGCAATATTTTTTAGATCAAAAGTGTTTATTTCATCTATGCAACCTAAATTAAAACCTGTCATTGCAGGATTCGATCTAGGGTTATGATGTGTGTAAATTCCACATACTGAACAAAAATAGTGTTTAGCAACTTTTGTATGGAATTGATAAAGTTTTAGTTTATCTTCCCCTTTAACTATTTTAAAATCCTCATTCTTTACCATGGACATTACTGCTCCTTTTCTTTTACAAATTGAGCAGTTACATCGTAAAATTTTTTCCAAATTATCTGGGAAGTTTATTTTTGCTTCTATCGCACCACAATGACATTTTAATATTTTCATATTACTGGTTTGTTTTTTAAAAAATTTAACATTACGCAAATTAGGTCTTATCCACAATACATCAAAATCTGAGGAAAATGTTCACGTTTTGATTCCTTTTTGATTCCATTTGAGACTCTTATTGCAACTCACTAGTGTGTAATCTTTTTAATGCTATCAAGATTATTATGGCTATTTAGTAAATCTTTTTCCTTTTCTCTTAAGGAAACAATAAAAATTATTATGTTAAAAATCACAATTAAAATTTGAAAAAATATAGTGAGCCCCCCTAAATATGAATTTAAATATGCCAATACGATTATCATCAATGTTGATCTAAAAAATACATTGTATTTAAAAACAGCAATAATTGAGAATGAATGAATTATTAATTTAAATAAAGACATTTTAGATGGACCAAAATATCTCAATCCTCTAGTTGAATTTATTTCTTGTAAAGACTTTATGTTTTTTTTAACACTGCCTGAAAAACTGCTCCACAAACTAGCTTTAGAATGTAGTTTTTCTACATCGTTTCTTGTGAGTATGCTGTAATTTCCAAAGTTAATATTTTGTCCAGTGAATATAAAAGTAATAAGTTTATGTAATTGATATAAAGATTGAAAAAAAGGACCTTCTGATCTTTTAATTCTTTTTGCTACGACTGATAAATTTGGATTTTCTTTTATCTTTTGAACTAAACTTTTAATTTCTTCAGGTCTATCCTCTCCATCACCATCCATTAAAATTAGATTATCAAATTTTTTATTTTGGTAAATGTACCTAATACCAAATGCATTACACCTAGCATGACCTCTGTTCTCGCTCATATTTAATAGTTCTACTGACTCAAAATTACTAAGTTTAATTAATTCTGGTGGTTGAGAAGTTGAGGCATCATTAACAATCAAACATTCAAAGTTAATGTCATTAAAAAATTCAATATTTTCATTAATCTTAATAAGGAGTTTATTTAATGACTCCCAGTCATTGTACACAGGTATTAAAATAATTATTTTTTTCATCTTTTTCCTATCATGCAATAACCAACTGGTTTAATTATGCCAAAAACACCAGGACAAATTTTTTTTAAAATTTTTGGATTACCTGTATAAATAACGCCTTCATCTTCTGTAATATTTTCAGTTTTATTTTTAAGATCATTCACCCAAATAGGCCTTGAATATAAATGATAGGATAAATTACCTGCATACCATTCATCTCCAATAACAATTTTTATTTCATTAGTAAAATTATCATCCCATTTATTTTGAACTAATCTGCCAATTTCTTTACCTGGAAAATCAGTCCTTTTTGTATTATCTGTTAAAGAAACTGCTAAGTAAACAAAGGGTGACAAAATGAAAAAAAATAAAAATGTATAGTAAAATCTCTTCAATCTTTTAGTATCAATCGAATTTTTAAAAATAAACAAAAATAAAGTTCCAAAAAATAAATAAAAAGGTGTCATCCACATTGTTCTTATTTTTGCCCCTAATAATAATGATGTAGTTAGCATTAATAAAATTGGAATTAGATTGATAAAAAGGAGAAAACGAATTTCTTTATTTTGTGTGTTTACCTTTAATTTTAGTTTTTTTAAGATTGTTAAAATCATAAAAAAAAACGGTATTAATATAACTATTTGCTTCAACAAAAGTTCTAAAGGATATTTTAAATGATTAAATATACTAAATTCTGAAATTCCTGATCTGTTTAAGCCGTAAAAAATTGTTACAAAATTATTTTCAAATAGCCAAATTAAATGTGGAATAATTAAAATTAAAGAAATTAAGATTGATAAAAAATAGCCTTTTAAAGATTTTTTATATTTTTTAAAATTAAAAATAAAAAAAATAAGTAATGCTATTAATATATAAATAAATAGGTATTTCGATAAAAAACCTAAAGCAGAAAAAACACCAAATAATGTCCAATCTATAAATTTGTTTAAATTTATTCCCTTCCAGAAAAAATATACTGATAGCGCCCAGAACGGTAGTTGGCTCACATTTACATTAAATTCTGGAGTTGTAAAATTATAAAAATAAATTCCTGCAAGTAATAAAACTGATAATAAAGAATGTGTTTTATCCTCTAATACCTCATTAGAAAACTTCCAAACAATAAAAAAAGAAATTAAAACGAAAATTTGGCTTAAAAGATAGTAAGCCCAATCATTATTGCCAAATACCTTAAAAAAAATTTCTACAGCAAATGCACTAAAAGGTGGATGTTTGCTAAAACCCCAATCTAGATTGCTACCCCAAGCTAAAGCCTCAATTGTATCTAATGGTAAATTTGTATTTGATAATGATGGTATTAGTGTCCACAGTAATAAATGTGAAAAAAGAAATAAATATAATGCTTTATTAATGTTTTTTTTAAGTATCATTTTTATATCAAATTATTACAATTTATAAGCTATTGACACGACTAAAATCAAACATATACTCCCCAAATTCAAAAAATGTTAAAAAAAACCTCTGCTAAAAAAAAATACCAACCAAGTTCTAAGGAAAAATATATGTGTGCTAAGCACAAAAAATTTTTTACAGAAGAGCTTTTAAACTGGAAAAGGGAAATTATAAAAGCTAATAATCTTGGAAACTTGCTTAATTCTTCTGATGACAATGTTTCATCTGCCGATATCGTTGATCAAGCCTCATCTTACACGGACAAATCAGTAGAAATGAAAGCTTTAAACAGAAGTAGAAAGTTAATTTCTAAAATTAATTCAGCATTACAAAGAATTAAGGAGGGAACTTATGGTTTTTGTGAAGAGACAGGTGAACCTATAGGATTAAAAAGACTTATGGCTAGACCCGTTGCTACTTTATCCATCGAAGCTCAAGAAAGACACGAGAGAGACGAAAAAATATTTGTAGACGATTAAACTTCTGGTATTTTTTCACCTTTGTTTAAAAGATCATACCCTATTTGAACTGCTTCCCTTTCAGAGATTTCTTTATACCACCTAGCTAAACCTTTAAATTTTTTAAGCCCAATATCGTGCCACTCATGTCGAGCAATCCAGGGAAATGTTGCTATATCGGCTATAGTATAATCTTTTCCAGCTAAAAATTCTGACTGAGATAATCGTTCATCAAGCTCTTTGTAAATCCTTTCTGAGATTTTAAAATATCTACTTTCACCAAATTCACTTTTTCCGGGGTTATAATGATGAAATTGGTGATGTTGACCTAACATTGGTCCTATATAGGCCATTTGACCCATAAGCCATTGATTGATAGTTGTTCTTTGATTTTTGTCATAAAACTTTCCGCTTTTTTCGCCTAAATAAATTAATATTGCACCAGACTCGAATAAACTTATTTTTTTATCATGGTCAATTATTACTGGAATTTTACTAAAGGGACTTAATTTTTTAAATTCTGGTTTAAACTGTTCATCTTTTAAAATATTTATTTTAGTAACTTTGTAATCAAATTTAATTTCCTCTAGCATTATAGATATTTTCTTACCGTTAGGAGTATCGGCGGTAAGCAACTCAATCACTTTTTACCAAGCCTATCTTGAATTGTTTTAGATGATGTAGTGAATTCAAATCTGTATTTTTCATTAGGTCTTGCTCTTTTAAAACACTCGACAGAGGCAAGGGCTACTTCGTGAAATCCTGATAGAATTAATTTTAATTTACCTGGATAGCTACAAATATCGCCAGCAGCAAATATTCCTTTTTTATTAGTTTCGAAATTCTCTGGATTAACCTCAATAGTTTTTTTATTCATATTCAAACCCCACTCCGCAATCGGCCCTAGTTTCATAATTAATCCAAAAAAACCAAGAATAACATCGGTAGGAATTTTTTCAATTTTTCCATCATCATATTTAATAGTTATTGATTTTAATTCTTTTTTGCTCTCTAGAGACTCTATTTGGCAAGGAGTTTTTATAGAAACCTTCCCTTCCTGTTCTAATTTTCTTATTTCTGACAATGTATGTTGTGCACCTCTAAATTCGTTTCTTCTATGAATTAATGTTATTTTTGAAAATTTTGAAAGTTCTAAAGCCCAATCTAAAGCTGAGTCACCGCCTCCAAAAATTGAAATATTCTTATTCTTAAAATTATCTTTATTTCTGACTGCATAAAATACAGACTTACCCTCGAATTTTTCACATTCTTTTAAAGAAATTTTTCTAGGTTCGAAGGAACCTACTCCGCCGGCAATTATTATGTTGGGAGCTATAAACTCTTCTTTGTTATTTGTTTTTATAATCCAATTCTCTTTTTCAGAATGAACTTCCTCAACTCTTTCATTGAGATATAATTCAGTTTTAAAAGGTTTTATTTGTTCCAGTAATCTTTTGGTAAGCTCCTCACCAGTGCACTCGGGTACTGCAGGGATATCGTAGATTGGTTTATCCGGATACAATTCAATACATTGCCCACCTGCTTTATCTAGATTATCTACGACAACAGCTTTAAGACCTTTTATACCCAATTGATGAACAGCGAAAAGACCAACTGGTCCAGCTCCAATTATAATTACATCTGTTTTTTTCATCAAGATTGCTTTTCTGGTGTCGTAACTTCTAAACCGTCTAATTCATCGCTTACAATTATTTGACAGCTCAATCTACTATTTTTTTTTGGCTCATAAGCCATATCAATCATATCTACTTCTGCATCTTCTGCTTTTGGTAGTTTATTAAACCAGTTTTCTTCGACATAAACATGGCAAGTTGCACAAGCCATTGCTCCGCCACAATCAGCGTCAATACCTGGGATATCATTTTGGATCGCTCCCTCCATTACAGAAAGGCCTTTTTCTACCTCTATAGTTTTAGAGTTCCCTTGATTATCCTTGTAAGTTATTTTTGCCATGAATTAATAATAAGCCAAGTAAATTGAGATTATAACTACCCAAAAAAAAGCATAATATAAAATGTATCCTTTAACTGTAAAGGGCATCTTTTTAATTTTTCTTTTTCTTTTGCCTTTATAAGGTTTTGATAATTCCATTAATAAGAATATAAGTATCTAAAGAAAAAGGGCAAGTACGCAAAACGTACCCGCCCTTTTTTTTAAATTAATATCTATTATCTAGATGCTAATCTTGTATTTTGCATTGCTGCTGCCCAGATAACTAGACCGAAAGCGATCTTGTTAACAAAGTCAGCTAAATTGTAAATGATGTTTAAAGAATTTGCATCAACACCACCAGTTAGGTAACCGAAAATATACCCTAAAGGATATATAGCCCAACCGATAGTTACAATTATTCTCATTGCACTGAAAGCAGTAGACATAGCTTTGTTACCAGCTTTTGCTGCTAATGTTCCAGCTTCACCTGAGAATATTTCAAACAAGATGTAAATCCATCCAGCCATTCCAATTACGAAACCTACAAATGGTTGAATATAACCAGCTTCACCTAAGTATCCACCGATTAACATTACTAATGAACCAATTAATAGCTTCCAGAATATAGAAGTTGGCACTTTTCTTACAGCTGCCAAGATTAGATAGAATTCGATCATTTGAAGTGGCACTGTGATTAACCAATCAATATACCTGTATACTGTTGGCGTATCACCTGTAGTCACCCAAACTTCTCTCATGTACATGTAATGAACAAATGCAACACCAGTTACAAGTCCAGCTACAGTTAAAGATGTTCTCCATGATGCAGCTACTGTGTTTCTTTCAGCAAAGAAGAATACTGTAGTTGCGATCATACCCATAGATACAAGCCAAAATGAAATTCCTACGAAATCATTGACTTCTAACATGGCAGTCGCAGCGTTAGCTGAACTAGTTATACCTAAAAAGGCAACAGCCGCTAAAGCTATGAGACTTAATTTTTTCATGAAAACCTCCCTCGTTTGTTTAGTTTTCTATTTTTAGTTTATATATAAACTGCTCAGACAAACGGTAAATCTCACCGCCACCGAGCAATTGGAGGGAACATAGTAAAAAACGAAGTTACAGTGAAGCGTTTTTTTGATCAAAAAACCGCATTTTTATTGGTTTTTTTATTTTTTTTTGGGGATATTTGTGGAATAATCACTAAATAATACTGTTTTTGGAGGATGTAAATTGAATCATAAATATAAAGAAATTTATCAAAAATCTATACAAAATAGAGAGGGGTTTTGGAAAAATATCTCTGAAAACATTTTTTGGTACAAAAAACCAACAAAAATTTTAAATTCGTCTAATCCACCGTTTTATAAATGGTTCGAAGATGGTGTAACAAATACTTGTTACAACGCTTTAGACTTGCATATAGATGAAGGTAGAGGTGATAAACTTGCAATAATCTACGATAGCCCAATTACAGGAACAAAAAAAAATATAACTTACAGTGAATTGAGAGAAAAGGTTGCTTTGTTTGCGGGTGCCTTAAAAAATCTAGGAATTAATAAAGGTGACAGAGTAATTATCTATATGCCGATGATACCTGAGGCGGTGGTTGCAATGCTAGCATGTGGAAGAATAGGAGCAGTACACTCTGTTGTCTTCGGTGGCTTTGCAGCAAATGAACTTGCAAGTAGAATTGATGATTCTAAAGCAAAACTTTTAGTTACAGCTTCATGTGGTTATGAACCAGGCAGAACTGTTCACTACAAACCATTAGTTAACAAAGCTTTAGAACTTGCAAATCATAAACCAGATAAATGTATTATTTTCCAAAGAGAAAAAGATAAAGCAGAACTCGACTCTAAAATAGATATTACTTGGGAAGACGCACATAAAAACGTAAAACCTGCAGAGTGTGAGAAAATGAATGCTAATGATTACGCTTACATTCTTTATACATCTGGAACCACAGGTTTACCAAAAGGAATCGTAAGAGATATCGGTGGACATATTGTTGCTTTGAAATGGACAATGAAAAATATTTATAATATCAATCAAGACGATGTGTGGTGGTCTGCAAGTGATATTGGTTGGATAGTAGGACACTCTTACATAGTATATGCTCCGTTATTTTACGGATGTACCACAGTTCTTTTTGAGGGAAAACCAGTTGGCACTCCTGATGCTGGAGTTTTTTGGAGAGTAATATCAGAGCACAAGGTAAAATCTCTTTTCACAGCCCCTACAGCAATTAGAGCAATTAAAAAAGAGGATCCTAATGGTGAATTTTTTAAAAAATATGATTTAAGTAAGTTCGACAAATTATTTTTAGCAGGTGAGCGAGCAGATCCCGACACAATTAAATGGTTTGAGAAATTATCTAACTCACCTGTGATTGATCATTGGTGGCAAACTGAAACTAGTTGGGCAATTACATCTGATTGCACTGGAATTGAGTCTTTCCCTGTTAAATATGGATCTGCATTTAAACCAGTGCCTGGTTATGATTTGAAAGTTTTAAATTCTGAAGGTAAAGAAGTTGGTCCAGGAAAAATGGGAGATATAGTGGTTAAACTTCCACTCCCTCCAGGAACTTTTCCAACACTTTGGGGTGCTGATAAAAGATATAAAGAAAATTATATGTCTACTTATCCTGGGTATTATCAAACTTATGACGCGGGACACATTGATGAAGACGGTTACGTATGGATCATGTCTAGAACTGATGACATTATAAATGTTGCTGGTCATAGATTGTCAACTGGAGCAATTGAGGAAGTTTTGGCTGAGCATAAAGATGTAGCTGAATGTGCTGTCATAGGTATTGCTGACAAATTAAAAGGGCAACTACCCATCGGCTTACTAGCTTTAAAAGCTGGTGTTACAAAAGATAAGAAAGATATAATAAGCGAATGTATAAAGATGGTCAGAGAAAAAGTTGGTCCCGTCGCAGCTTTTAAAATAGCTATTGTTGTAAAAAGATTACCTAAAACAAGATCAGGAAAAGTTTTAAGAGGAACAGTAAGAAAGATTGCTGATAATGAACCTTATAAAATGCCAGCCACGATAGATGACCCAGCTATCTTAGATGAAATAAAAGCTGACCTAGTTGACAATAAAATTTTAAAACTTTAACGGTGTTCCTTTAGACTCCGTAACCACTTTACCATCAGACATTACCAAATGACCATTTACGATGGTAGCTACAGGGAAACCTTTTACTTTATGATTGTTAAAAGGTGTCCACCCACATTTACTTGCTATCATCTCATTTTTGATAACAACCTCTTTATTCATATCGGCAATTGTTAAATCTGCGTCATAACCCTCTTTAAGATATCCCTTATTTTTAATCCCAAAAATTTTACAAGGATTTTCACACATTAGTTTTATCAGTTGTTGAAGTGTTAGTTTTCCATTATTTACATGATCCAGCATAACTGGAAAAATAGTTTGAACTCCTGGCATACCTGAAGGGGAATTTGGGTATTCTTTATCTTTATTTTCTTTTAAGTGTGGGGCATGGTCGGAACCTAGCACATCGACTATATTATTCTTAATTGCTACCCATAAACGATCATAGTGTTCTTTAGTTCTTAAAGGAGGATTCATTTGAGCATAAGTTCCAAGTTTGTCGTAACAATCAGGTGCGTACATAGTTAAATGCTGAGGTGTAGTTTCGAAAGTAACATTTTTTTTGTGCATAGCTAAAAAATCTACTTCGTCTCTCGTCGTAACATGAAGGACGTGAATTTTTTTATTATATCGCTCTGCAATTTTAACTACCCTTCGAGTAGAAGACATTGCAACTTCTACATTTCTCCACTCGGCGTGCGAATGAACGTCTCCTTTTTTAATAAATTTTTTTCTAAGTTTAATAATATCTTCATCTTCGGAGTGAATAGAAACAATTCTATCACTACTGGAAATTACTTTTTCGATGTCGGCTTCTTTATCTACTAATAAGTTCCCAGTTGATGAACCCGCAAATAGTTTAACACCACAACATCCTTCAACATCTTTTAGTTTAGCAAGTTGGTTAGTATTGTCAGGCGTTGCTCCAAAATAAAAAGCATAATTACTATGCATTCTATTTTTAGCTGCTTGTAACTTTTTATCAAACTCAATCAAATTAGATGTAGGAGGGTTAGTGTTAGGCATTTCAAATAAAGCAGTTACTCCGCCTAACACCGCAGCTCTACTTCCGCTTTCTAAATCTTCTGCATCAGTTGATCCTGGCTCTCTAAAGTGAACTTGAGTATCAATGATACCTGGCAAAACAACTTTATCTGTAGCATCATAAACTTTAGAGCTGTTAAGTTCGATTTTGCCAATCTTTTTAATCTTGTTGCCTGATAAACCAATATCTGTTTTTGTGAGCTTGCCATCTATGTAGCAAGAACCGTTTTTTATAATGAGACTAAAATTATCAGACATGATTTAAAAAATATATTATACAGTATATATTTACAAATATGGATAAAGATCAAATTATTTTATTAGAGGACCGTGGATTAATCTTAATTACAGGTAAAGATGTTAAAAATTTTCTGCAAAATATCATTACTAATGATATTGAAAAAGTAAACTTATCTAACTCAATATTTTCAGCTCTTTTTACGCCTCAAGGCAAATATTTATTTGAATTTTTTTTGATACAATCAAAAAATGGTTATTTATTAGATTGTGATAATAAATTTACAAATGAAATTATAAATTACTTATTGAAATATAAATTAAGATCAAAAATTGAATTATCAGATGTTTCTAGTGATTATGTGATTGGGTTAATTAACTCAGAAAAATTTTTAGATATACAAAAAAATGAAAATAAAACTGGCGATACAATAGAATATAGGGGTAGCCCTCTTTTTCTAGATCCTCGAAATAACAATTTAGGAGCAAGAATCGTATCATCATTAGAAAAGTTACACCTCACGATTAAAAAATTAAATTTAAAGATAATTAAGCCTGATGCATATTTTGCAAAAGCCCATACTTTAGGAATTCCAATAAAAGGTATTGAAAATTTAAAAGATCAATTATTTGGTTTAGAAGCAAACTTTGAGGAGCTTAACGCAATTGACTTTAAAAAGGGATGCTACATCGGTCAAGAAAACACTGCTAGAATGAAATTAAAAGAAAAATTAAGAAGAAGATTATTACCGATTTCTTCTTCCGAAAAATTAAATTTAGGTGAAGAAATTTTTTATAACAATATCAAAATTGGCAAAATACTCATTGAACAACCTTATCCATTTTGTTTGGTAAAAGTAATAGATCCAAATATTGAAGAGTTTGAAAATAAAGAACTTTTAGCAAATAACAAAAAGTGTAAAATTTTAAAGAGCGTTTAATAATCTTGAAAGAGAAGCTAAAATCCCATAACCACTCAATTCGATAAAAGCTATAACTAAAATTATAAGCACTATTCGTTTATTTTTTTTTAAATATTCGATCATAAATAAGCTTTTTTGGTGCGGTCGGAGAGACTCGAACTCTCACGGGAAACCCACACGCCCCTCAAGCGTGCCTGTCTACCAATTTCAGCACGACCGCAACAATTATGCGACAATAAATGAATGACAATTTAACCTCAAGTTGATAAATTAGAATTAGTATGTCTGTACAACAACGAAATTTAAACGGTTCTAGCGAGATTTATAAAAAAATCTCAAAATTTGTGCCAGTAAATGAATGGAAAGTTCACGCTCCTTTAATAGAAAAAATTAATAAGTTAAAAAAAGAAAAAAATGCAATTATTCTCGCGCATAATTATCAAACTCCAGAAATTTACCACGGAGTAGCCGACATAGCAGCGGACTCTTTAGCGCTTGCAGTTGAAGCCGCAAAGACTTCTGCGGATAAAATTATTATGTGTGGAGTACACTTCATGGCTGAAACAGCGAAACTAATGAACCCAAACAAAAAAGTTTTTTTACCAGACATGCAAGCAGGTTGTTCACTTGCAAGTTCTATTACAGGAAAAGATGTGAGATTATTAAAACAAAAATACCCAGGTGTACCTGTTGTATCTTACGTTAATACTTCGGCAGATGTAAAAGCTGAAACAGATGTTTGTTGCACTTCTGCAAATGCAGTTAAAGTTGTTGAGTCTTTAAATGTAGAGAAAGTAATTTTTCTTCCAGACCAATATTTAGCAGATTACGTTGCTAAAAATACAAAAGTAAAAATTATTTCTTGGAAAGGTACATGTATTGTTCACGAACAATTTACTAGTAAAGAGATTGAAGATATTAAAAATCAGAACCCAGGTATCAAAGTCATTGCTCACCCTGAGTGTCCACCAGATGTAATTGAAGCATCTGACTTTGCAGGATCTACGTCAGGTATGATTAAATATGTAAAAGATAATCAACCTAAAAAAGTAATGCTAGTAACTGAATGCTCAATGAGTGATAACGTCGAAGCTGATAATCCAAATGTATCTTTCATCAAACCGTGCAATCTTTGTCCTTACATGAAAAAAATTGATTTAGAAAAAATTTTAGATTGTTTGGAAAATGATACGAATGAAATTATTTTAGATAATAAAACTATAGAAGCTGCTAGAAAATCTGTAATTAGAATGACCGAAATTGGTCGTTAGATCAGTGCAAAAATTAAATCAATCTTATATTAAATTTGTCGTAAAAAAAGCTCTAGAAGAAGACCTTAGGCCTAGAGGTGATATAACTACTAAACTCATAAATTCAAAAAATAAAATAATAAAAGCTAAGATCGTAGCTAAACAAGATGGAATAATTGCTGGATTAGAGTTCTGCAAAGCAACCTTTAAATTGATTGGAAGAGAAACAGTCTTTATCAAAAAAATCTCTGATGGCAAAAAAATTAAAAAAAATAAAATGATTGCTGAAATAAGAGCTAAAATTAAAACAATCTTAATTGCCGAGAGAACTGCGCTAAACTTTCTTAATCACGCTTCGGGTATCGCAACGTTAACTGATCAATTTGTAAAAAAAACTAGTAAAGAAACTAAAATATGCTGTACCAGAAAAACTACACCTAATTTGAGAGCTCTTGAAAAGTATGCTGTTAAAAAAGGTGGAGGATATAATCATAGATATAATTTAAGTGATGAAATCCTGATTAAAGATAATCATATTAGTGCATCTAATGGCCTTAAAGAGTTGGTTAAGAGAGCTGTAAAAACAAAAAAAATAGTTACAGTAGAAATTGAAAATATTAATCAACTTAAACAAATTATAGGTCTAAAATTTAAAAGAATACTTTTTGATAATATGAAAACTTCACAAATTAAAAAGTGCTTAAAACTTTGTAAAAATAGGTATCAAACGGAGTATTCAGGAAATGCATCGCTAAAAAATATCAAACAAATATCAAAAATAGGAATAAATAGAATATCTGTTGGAGCAATTACGCATAGTGCAAAATCTTTTGATACAACTTTATTATTTAGATAATTCAGCTTGAGCAGCGGCTAATCTTGCTACTGGGACTCTGAATGGAGAGCAGGAAACATAGTTAAGTCCTGTTCTAGAACAAAATTCAATACTCTTTGGATCGCCACCATGCTCGCCACAAATTCCTAACTTAATATTCTTATTTGTTTTCCTGCCTCTTGAAGAAGCTATTTCTACTAACTCACCTACTCCATTTTGATCTATGCTTACAAATGGATCTACATCAAAAATTTTATTATCAATATAATCGTTTAAAAATTTCCCTGAGTCGTCTCGGCTTATACCAAATGTTGTTTGTGTTAAATCATTTGTGCCAAAGCTAAAGAAATCAGCATGTTTTGAAATAGACTTCGCTTGTAAAGCGGCACGTGGTAATTCAATCATAGTGCCTACCATATATTCAAGTTTTAATTTATTTTCTTTTTCTATTTCTTTAGCTATTTTGTTAACTAAGGCTCTTAAAATTTTTAATTCAGAGTCAGTAGACACTAAAGGTATCATTATTTCTACAAAAGCTGCTTTTACTTTTTGTTTTTTTAATTCGACTATAGCTTCAAATATTGCTCTACATTGCATCTCATAAATCTCTGGGAAAGAAATGCCTAGTCTACATCCTCTATGCCCAAGCATAGGATTTTCCTCATGAAGTTCTGCTATTCTATCCTTAACCTCTTTCGCTGATAAATTTAAAGATCTTGCTACTTCCTCAATATCTTTGTCAGCTTTTGGTAAGAATTCATGAAGTGGTGGATCTAATAATCTTACTGTAACAGGTAAACCTGACATGACTTTAAATATTTTCTTAAAGTCTTCTTTTTGATGAGGAAGAAGTTTATCTAGCGCACTATTTCTGTCGTCTTTTGATTTAGACAAAATCATTTGTCTAACGGATAAAATTCTCTCTTCATCAAAGAACATATGCTCAGTTCTACATAAACCGATTCCCTCAGCACCAAACTCTCTAGCTGTTTTACTATCTGCTTCCGTCTCAGCGTTTGTTCTTACTTTTAATTTTCTAAATTCATCAGCCCATTTCATTATTGTAGAAAAGTATCCAGAAATTTCCGGTTGGACAGTAGGAACTAATCCTTTCATTACTTTTCCACTTCCGCCGTCTATAGTAACAACATCTCCCTCTTTAATAGTTATGTTGCCAGCTTTGAATTGTTTTAACTCATAATCGATTGTTATTTCACTTGAACCTGAAACACATGGTCTTCCCATTCCTCGTGCTACTACTGCGGCATGGCTTGTCATTCCTCCTCTTGCAGTAAGAATTCCTTTAGCTGCATGCATTCCATGTATATCTTCTGGTGAAGTTTCTAACCTCACCAATATCGTATCTTGCATCATCCCATTTAATTTCTCTGCATCATCAGCAGTAAAAACAACTTTACCGCTTGCAGCACCTGGAGATGCAGGTAAACCCGAAGCAATTACTTCTTTCTCTACTTTATCGTCTAAAGTAGGATGTAATAAAGTGTCTAGGGTATTTGGATCTATTCTTTTGATTGCTTCTTTTTTTGAAATTAATTTTTCTTTTACCATATCTACTGCAATTTTAATTGCAGCTTTGGCAGTTCTTTTTCCAGATCTTGTTTGCAACATCCAAAGTTTATTATTTTCAACTGTAAACTCGATATCTTGCATATCTTTGTAGTGCTTTTCTAGCTTGAGAAATACTTTTGCAAGTTCTTGATAAACTTTAGGCATTGCCTCTTCCATTGAAGGGTCTTTAGAACCCGATTCTTGTTTTGCTTTTTTTGTAATGTATTGAGGGGTTCTCGTACCCGCTACAACATCTTCACCCTGCGCGTTAATTAAAAATTCTCCAAAAAAAGAATTTTCTCCTGTTGAAGGATTTCTAGTAAAGGCAACGCCAGTTGAGCAATCATCACCCATATTTCCAAAAACCATAGCTTGCACATTTACAGCTGTTCCCCAATGGTCTGGAATTTGATTTAATTTTCTATAAGTTTTTGCTCTTTGACTATCCCAAGACAAAAATACAGCGTTGATTGCTCCTAGTAATTGTCCTTTTACATCTTGAGGAAAATTAATTTTTTTTTCTTTTTTTACTAATTCTTTAAAATTAATAATTAAACCATCCCAATCGCTTTCATCTAGATCTGTATCTAGCAAAACTCCTTTTGTTAATTTATAATTATCAATTAGCTCTTCAAACAAATGTCCTTCTACGCCCAAAACTACATTGCTGTACATTTGTATAAATCTTCTATAGCTATCTTTTGCAAATCTTCCGTTAGACGTTTTCTTTTTTAAAGACTCAACTGTTTTATCATTAAGACCAAGATTTAAAATTGTGTCCATCATACCAGGCATTGAAATTCTAGCCCCTGATCTAACTGATACCAGTAATGGATTTTTAAGATCACCAAATTTCTTTTTAGTTTTCTTTTCTATATTTTTCAGCTCTGACTCAATATTTTGTATTACCTTTTTTGGCAATTTCTTTTTATTTTTGTAGAATAGATCACAAACATCTGTCGTAATAGTAAATCCAGGAGGGACAGGTAAACCTAATCTACCCATCTCACCGAGGTTTGCTCCCTTTCCGCCCAAAATATTTTTTTTATTCTTTAGCTTTTTGGCGGATTTATCATCAAAGCTAAATATTACTTTTGCCATTACAGACCTTCTAATTTTGAAAAATCAATAAAGTTATCAAAAGTATTACAAAACATTTTTAATAACTCTAATCGATTATTTTTTATATCCTGATTTTCATCATTTACTACGACATTGTCAAAAAAATTATCAGTAGATTCTTTCGTATCAGAAAGCTTTATCAACAAGCTTTCATAGTCTTTATTATCGTCTTTAACTGTGAAAGCTTTCCGAATCTCATTTATTTTTTCATGAAGTATTTTTTCTTCATCTTTTCTAAATAATACGACATCGGGCCTGCCAGTGATTCTTTTTCCAGCTTTATCTAAAATATTTGAAGCTCTTTTATACGAATTGATTGCATTTAGTCCTATACCTTTATTTTTGTATTTGTTCATTAAAAGTGTTTTTGCATAAAGTGCCAAGAAATTATCTCCAGCATGAGAACTGATTGATGCTTCAATAACATCAGTTTTAATATTTTTTAATTTTAATACGTTTCGCATTCTTTCCTTAATAAATTCTAGAACTTGTTGTTCGGTTTTTTCATTTTTAATTTCAACACCTTGTTCTTGGTAAAGTCTTATAGCGTAACTAATTAAATCTCTGAGTTTGAATGATAATTTATTTTCAATTATTATTCTAAGTAATCCAATTGCAGCTCTTCTTAAAGCAAAAGGGTCTTTTGAGCTTGTAGGTTTTTCATCAATAATAAAAAAACCAACTAGAGTATCTATCTTATCTACAATTGAAATGGAGTAGCTAAAAGGTTTTTTAGGTAATACTGATGTTAGACCTATTGGTAAATAATGATCACTTACTGAGTTTGCCACATCTTCATCAAAACCTTGTGCTAACGCAAAATATTTTCCCATAACGCCCTGAAGCTCTGGATACTCTCCAACTAGGTCTGAGCATAAATCAGATTTAGAGATTGAAGCTGCAACTTGAACTTTTTCTTTATTAATATTTAAGTCATCTGACAAAAGACCGGCCAATTGTCTTAACCTTTGTGTTTTGTCATAAATAGTGCCTAGCTTTTCATAAAATGTTACTGATTTGAGGTTGGCTATTTGTTTAATCAAATTTTTAGATCTATCTTTATCCCAGAAAAATTTGGCATCAGCTAGTCTTGCTTCAACAACCCTTTTATTTCCTTGGGTAATTAATTTTTTTTCATCTTTTTTATTTGCTACAACAAAAAAATAATTAGTTAGTCTGTCCCTGCTATCAAAAATTGGAAAATATCTTTGATGTTTTTCTAAAGTAGATATTATAATTTCTTTAGGTATTTCTAAATAATCTTTGTTAAAATTAACATGAAGTAGATTTGGATCCTCTACAATATTAACGACCTCTTCTAAAAGCTTTGTATTTAATTTCTCTTTGTATTGTTTAGATTGAGAATATGAGTTGATCTTTTTAAGAATGATCTCCTCCCTTTCCTTGTGATCGACTATTATTCTATTGCTTTTTAAAAAATTTAGATAATCTTTAAAATCTTTTATTTTTTTTGTTTTTGTAATTAAATCTTGTTCTATAATTACTTCATCTGTTGCATTAAGATGCTCATAATTAAATGCTAATTTTTTATTGTTATATATTGCAAAGATTGCCCTAAGAGGCCTTCCCCAAATCAAATTATGATCTGACCACTTCATTGATCTTTTCCAATTAATTGACCCAATTGCCTTTGGAATAATTTTGATTAATAAGTCTTCTACTAAGATTGATTGGGATTGCGTTTTAATAAAATAAAATCTTCCTTTATCAGTTTCTTTTTCAATAAGTTCGTTCTCAGAAACATTTTTGGCTCGTAAAAAACCTTGGATAACTTGATGAGGAGATCCTGCCTTGGGTCCTTTAATTTCCATGGCTTCTATATTAATTTTTTCAGCAAGGTCTTTTATAAATAGTGTTAATCTGGTTGGAGAAGAATAAACTGATAATTCTTTATATTTTATATTCTCTTCTTCAAAAGTGTTTTCAATAAATTGTTTTATTTGAGATCTGGCTGCTATTTGTAACTGAGGCGGAATTTCCTCACTATATAATTCCAATAATAGTTCTGCCATAATTTAACTTTGTGAATTTAACCATAAGGCGCCACAACCTTTTGCAAGCTCCCTAATTCTAGTTATATAACCAGTTCTTTCTGCTACACCAATAACACCACGAGCATCTAGTAAATTAAAAATATGACTTGCTTTTAGACATTGATCATAAGCTGGTAATGATAGTTTTCTTTCAAGTAAAGATTTACATTCATTTTCGGTATTCTCAAAATGTTTAAGCAGAGTATCAGTATTTGCAAACTCAAAGTTATATGCAGAAAATTCTTTTTCAGCTTGAAAAAAAACTTCTTTATATTTGACTCCCTCATTATTCCAATCTAGATCAAAAACATTATTTTTTCCTTGAACGAACATACATAGTCTTTCAAGACCATACGTAATCTCTACTGGTACAGGTTTACATTCTATACCTGTCATTTGCTGAAAATAAGTGAATTGCGTAATTTCCATTCCATCACACCAAACTTCCCAGCCTAAACCTGCTGCTCCTAATGTTGGACTTTCCCAATCATCTTCAACAAAACGAATGTCATGATTTTTTACATCTATACCAATGGCTGCTAAACTTTTGAGATAAAGTTGTTTAATATTTTTTGGAGATGGTTTTATAATCACTTGATATTGATAATAATGTTGTAACCGATTTGGATTTTCTCCATATCTTCCATCTGTTGGTCTTCTTGATGGTTGAACATAGGCTGCTTTCCAGGGCTTTGGTCCAAGAGATCTTAGAGTAGTTGCAGGATGAAAGGTTCCAGCTCCAACCTCCATATCGTAAGGTTGTAAAATTACACAACCATTTTTTCCCCAAAATTTTTGTAAATTCATTATAATATCTTGAAAAGATAAAAAGTTTAATTTTTTAGATATTTTTTTTTTTACTTTTTTTTTAACTGGCATTTATAAACCAAATTTTTGCCACATCGATTTTTCTTCTAAAATATTAGTTAGTCTGTCAACGGGATCTTGAATAGAGGAAGATAGTTTTCTTGCAATAAATCCTTTTGGTTTTTCAAAATTTTTGATAGTTACTTTGTCACCAAATTTTTCTTTTAAAATTTGATCAGCATTTCCGATTCCATCAATTAATCCAAGATTTAAAGATGTTTTTCCAGTCCAAAATTCACCTGTAAAAATATTATTTTTTTCAGGATCTTTAAGTTTAGAGCCTCTGCTTGTTTCAACAACTTTAATGAAATCAGCGTGCAATTCTAGTTGGATGCTCTTAAGTCTTTTAACATCTTCCTCTTTCTCATCAACAAATGGATCTAGAGTACTTTTATTTTTTCCTGCAGTATAAACTCTTCTCTCAACTCCAATTTTTTTAATCAAATCTTTGAATCCAAATGATGCTGAAATCACGCCAATTGATCCAATAATAGAACTTGAGTTAGCATAAATTTCATCACCTGCACATGAAATTAAATACCCTCCCGATGCAGCTACGTCCTCAGCAAATATAATAACTTTAACTTTATTTTTTTCAGCTAATTGTCTTATATAACTATAAATTAAATGTGATTGGACTGGGGACCCTCCAGGCGAATTAATTGAGATCGCAACATGAGTTATTTTTTTCAAAGAAAAAGCTTTTTTTAAAATATCTCTTTGACCAGCAAGATCTATACCTTTATTAAATCGGCCTGCTGATCCAATTACGCCAGTTAATCTTACATGTGGTATAACTTTTTTCTTTTTAAAAATTGAAAACATAATTTAGATGATCTTTATTATTCTTATAACAGTAATAAACTAAATTTTAATATTAAATTACGCTACTTATAGTTGAATTATAGGTGCGTCACCACGTTACTATTTAAAATTTTATTATTAAGTAAATCGATTGTAAGAAAAGAATATGGGATCAGTAATACCACTTAAAAAATCTGCAAACTCTGCATATCTCGAGCTTAAAAATATGCTTGGGGTTAAATTGCAAAAAGTTGAGAGCTTAATAGAGCAAAAACTTAAGAGTGATGTTGATTTGATTAAAAAGATGAGCGAACATCATCTTAAATCAGGCGGTAAAAGGTTGAGAGCGCTATTAACTTTAGAGTCTGCAAAATTAACTGGATACAAAGAAGAGATAAGAGATATTAATCTAGCAGCATGTGTAGAATTAATTCATTCAGCAACCTTACTACATGATGATGTAATTGATGAAAGCTCTTTAAGACGAGGAGTTAAAACAACAAATTCTATTTGGGGTAATCAATCTTCAATTTTAGTAGGAGATTATCTTTTAAGTAGATGTTTTGAAATTATGGTTCAAGATGGAGATCTTGAAATTTTGCAACTTTTATCATCAACGTCTGCAAAAATTGCACAAGGAGAAGTGCTTCAACTGCAGCATAAAGGTGAAGCAGATCTTTTAGAGGAAACATATATAGATATTATTAATTTAAAAACTGCAGCGCTTTTTTCTGCAGCAACAAAAACAGGGGCTTGTATTTCAGGAAGCAATGAAAAAGAAAAGAGAGCATTAGAATCATATGGAAGAAATTTGGGTCTTGCTTTTCAAATAGCTGATGATGCCCTCGATTATTATGCAAAAGAGAAATTTTTTGGTAAAGAAATTGGAAAAGATTTTTATGAGGGAAAAGTTACTCTTCCACTAATAACTATATTTCAAAAAGGAAACGAGGAAGAAAAAGAATTTTTAATGGAGATAATGAAAAAGGATAAAAGAACTGAAGAAGATTTTAGTGAAACGTTGGCTTTAATTTTTAAATATAAAGCAGTTGAGACCAGTTTAAAAAAAGCAGAATATTTCGTTAATGTTTCTTACGATGCTTTAGCAATATTTCCAGATAGTGAAGATAAACAAATACTGCAAAATTTAACTAGCTTCAGTTTAAATAGATCTTTTTAAGGGTAAAGAAGTTCCTTTTCCCATTTTCCATTTTTACTTTTATAGTTTAATCTTTCATGAATTCTTCCTTCTCCATCAACCCAAAACTCAATTTCATTTGGAATAACTCTCCAACCGGACCAATGTGGGGGCCTTGGTACATTATTTTCATCAGGATATTTTTTTTCAAATTCTTTAATCTTTTCTAAAAAAGTATTTCTTTTGTCTAACGTTTGTGACTGTGATGAAGCCCAAGCGCCTATTCGATTTTTATATGGTCTGGAATTATAATAATCATCTGCCTCTTTTTTAGTAACTTCTTCCACACTTCCAACCACTCTGACCTGACGTCTCAAACTTTTCCAGTGAAAGCACATTGATGCTTTAAGATTTTCCTTCAACTCACTTCCTTTTTTGCTATTAAAATTAGTGTAAAAAACAAAACCTTTGTCACTTAATCCTTTTAACAAAACCATCCTAACATTGGGTTGATTGTCTTTACTTGAAGTTGCTACTGCTACAGCATTTGGGTCATTAATTTCTGACTTCTCAGCCTCAACAAACCATTTTTTAAACAATTCTATTGGATTATCCAAATCATCAAAACATTTGTCTATACCAAGGGAATTTTTGCCATTTTTTTGATTCATATATTTAATAAAATAAACTATACATTATTTACTTATGTCTTTTAATACTTTTGGAAAAATATTCCGTTTTACTACTTGGGGAGAGTCTCATGGCCCTGCAATAGGCTGCGTAATTGATGGTTGCCCCCCTAATATTCCAATAACTGAAAAAGATATCCAAGCTGATATGGATAGAAGAAGACCTGGGCAGTCTAAATTTACTACTCAAAGGAAAGAACCGGACAAAGCAATTATTCTATCTGGTGTCTTTGAAGGTAAAACAACAGGTACACCTATTTCAATTATCATTTACAATGAAGATAAAAAATCTAGAGACTACGAATCCATCAAGAATAAATTTAGACCTGGGCATGCTGATTATACTTATTTTAAAAAATATGGTATTCGAGATTTTAGAGGCGGCGGTCGCCAATCCGCTAGGGAAACCGCTAGTAGGGTTGCAGCGGGTGCTGTGGCTCGTATTGTACTAAAGAAAATTTTAGGTAAAAAATTTAATGTTATAGGTGCAGTTACTCAATTAGGTTTAATGTCATGTGACAGAACTAATTGGAACAACGCGGAGATAAGAAAGAATCCTTTTTTCTGTCCCGACAAAAAATCTGTTAAGTTATGGGAAAAATATCTTTTAGCAGTAAGAAAAGCGGGATCGTCATGCGGTGCAATAATTGAATTGAGAGCTACTGGAATTCCAGTCGGCTTGGGAGCACCCATCTATTCAAAACTTGATACCGATATTTCAGCTGCATTAATGAGCATCAATGCAGTAAAAGGTGTGAATATTGGATCAGGAATGAATGCAGCTTTTTTAAGTGGTGAAGAAAACTCTGATGAAATTAGAAAAAGTTCTGGAAAAATAAAATTTAAAACTAATCATGCTGGAGGAATTCTAGGAGGAATTTCATCAGGTCAAGATATTGTGGCATCTTTTGCTGTTAAGCCAACTTCATCCATTTTAACTAGCAGAGAAACTATAGATAAAAAGGGAAAGAACACAAATATTTCTGTTAAAGGACGTCATGATCCATGCGTAGGAATTAGAGCAGTACCCATTGGTGAAGCAATGATCAATTGTGTTTTACTAGATCATTTATTAATGCACAGAGCACAGTGTAGTTAATTAGAAATCTTATTTCTATTTTTAGCTAAAATAATATTTGAGTTAAGTGTCTCCTCAACTTTATGAGCTATAGAAGAGCTATCTAAGCCTGCAGTCTCATACATTTTCTCTGGTGTATCTTGATCAATGAAAATGTCTGGTAGGATCATAGATCTAAATTTTAAACCTCTATCAAACACTCCTCTATCTGATAAAAACTGCATCACATGAGATCCAAAACCACCTATAGATCCTTCTTCAATTGTTATTAATACTTCATGATTAGATGCTACTTCCATGATAAGTTTTTCATCTAATGGTTTTGCGAATCTTGCATCTATAATTGTACAATCAATTCCTTTTTTTAAAAGATCTTCTGAAGCTTTTTTACATTCTTCTAATCGTGTTCCAAAGTTTATTAAAGCTACTTTTTTTCCTTCTTTAATTACTCTTCCTTTTCCAATTTTAAGAGTTTCTTTAATAGAGGGTAACTCAACCCCAATTCCATTTCCTCTAGGGTATCTAAAAGCAGATGGGCGGTCGTTTATATTGACTGTGGTATTTATCATTTTAACTAGTTCTGACTCATCGCTTGCTGCCATAACAACAAAATTCGGTAAAGTTGAAAGATAAGTAATATCGAAAGAACCAGCATGTGTTGGTCCATCTGCACCAACTAGTCCTGCACGATCAATAGCAAATCTTACTGGTAATGATTGTAAAGCAACATCATGGACTACTTGATCATAAGCTCTTTGCAAAAAAGTAGAGTAGATTGCAGCATAAGGTTTGAATCCTTCTGTCGCTAAACCTGCTGCAAAAGTAACTGCATGTTGTTCGGCAATTCCCACATCAAAGGTTCGATCTGGAAATTTTTTTTCGAATAAATTCAACCCTGTTCCAGATGGCATAGCACCAGTAATACCAATAATCTTTGTGTCTTGTTCAGCGTGTTTTATTAAAGTTTCAGCAAAAACCTTTGTATATGATGGAACGTTTGATTTTGATTTTGCTTGTTCTCCGGTAGAAACATTAAATTTAGACACCCCGTGATATTTATCACCAGAGTCTTCTGCTGGCTTATATCCTTTTCCTTTTTGTGTTCTAACGTGAATTAATACAGGTCCTTGATGATTTGAATTTTTTACATTTTCAAAAATTTGAACTAAACTTTCAACATCATGACCATCTATTGGTCCTACATAATAAAAACCAAGCTCACTAAATAAAGTTCCTCCAGTTACAATGTTTCTTAATAAATCTTCTGCCTTACCAGCTTTTTGACTAAATCTCTTTGAAAAAGATGAAATCACCATTTTTAATGTTTCTCTTAAACTAAAATATAATTTTCCTGATAAAAGTTTTGCTAAATATTTGCTCATAGCTCCAACGGGTCTAGCTATTGACATATCATTATCATTTAAAACGACTATTAATTTTGATTTAAGAGCACCAGCATTATTCATTGCTTCGTAAGCCATGCCCGCGCTCATCGCACCGTCGCCGATAACTGCTATTACGTTATTATTGTTATTAGATAATTTTTTTGCAACTGCCATTCCAAGTGTTGAGGAAATGGATGTAGAACTGTGAGCTGCGCCAAAAGGATCGTACTCGCTTTCAGTTCGTTTAGTAAATCCTGATAGACCTCCACCTTTACGTAATGTTTTAATTTTGTCTCTTCGTCCAGTTATAATTTTGTGTGGATAACACTGATGACTTACATCCCAAACTAATTTGTCTTTTGGTGTATTAAAAACATAGTGTAAAGCTACAGTTAGCTCGACGACTCCTAGACCTGCACCTAAATGTCCTCCAGTTTCTGAAACAACATCCACTAGTTCATCTCTTAGTTCATCAGAGATTTTTCTAAGATCGTCCTTTTTGAATTTTCTTAAATCAGCAGGAAAGTTTATTTGTTTAATTAGTCTACCCATTAAAATTTTCTATCTAAAATAAATTCTATTGTACTAGTTAATTCTTTTGCTTTTTTTCCATGTTTTTCTAATTTACGCAATATTTTTTTCTTTAAATTATTTGCATACAAATAAGCTTTTTTTTCTCCCATTAAGTTAAGTAATGTTGATTTACCTTTTTTATTATCTTTTTTCACTTGTTTTCCTAATAAATGTTTGGATCCTTTTTTATCTAAAAAATCATCAGCTAATTGAAATAGTAAACCTATTTCTTCACCCAGATTACTTAAATATTTTTTTTCTTTTTTTGTTTTGTTGGCTATTACACCTACTGCATACAAACAAAAGTTAAATAATTTTCCTGTTTTTTTTTTCTGCATGTCTATAATTTGATTTACTTTCATATTCTTATTTTCAAACTTCAAATCTAATTCTTGTCCACCTGCAATACCCGTGTGTCCTGAACAACTAGCTAAAAATTTTATAATTTCATTTTTCTTTTGAGAATTTAAGTCATATTTTTTTTCTGATATAATTTCAAAAGCTAAAGTAAGTAATGAACTACCGGCAAGCATGGCTGAAGCTTCACCAAATGTTATATGAGTTGAAGGCTTGCCTCTTCTTGTTTTGTCATTATCCATACAAGGCAAGTCATCATGAATTAATGAATATGAATGTATACATTCTACAGCTGCACAAATATTAATAAGTTTTTTTTCATTGAGATTAAATATTTTTCCAAAATCAAAAATGATAGTCGACCTAATTTTTTTACCACCAGATATAACTCCGTATTTCATTGGTTTAACAAGTAAAGAGTTTTTTTGTTTTTTTAAATAATTAAGTAAAAATTTGTCTACTTTGTTTGCATTTTCAATTAGTTTACTTTTAATCATTTATTTTTTTATCTGAAATTTCTTTGAATTTTTTTTTAAACAATTCATCGACATGCTTATTAAGAAGTATTAATCTTTTGTAATCACCAATTGACTCGCCTAAATTAGTCTCTTTGTTTTCTAATTTAGTCAAAATTGTATCTATTTCGTCTCTAGTTTCTTTTAATGATTTACTTTTTATATCAGCTGGAATAATTTCAGTTTTCATTTATTAAATAATATTTAAATTATGAAAAATAGCTATTCAAATATATTTTCTTTCAACAAAAATATTCTTAAAAAATCTATTAAATATTTAAATAATAGCAATATTGTTGGTTTGCCAACTGAGACAGTTTATGGGCTAGGTGGAAATGCTTACTCTAAAAAATCAATTGAGAAAATTTATAAGTTAAAAGGAAGGCCAAAATCAAATCCTCTTATAGTGCATTATTTCGATTTAAAAGACGCCTCGAAGGATATTGTTATTAATGAAAGATTTAGAAAACTTTATGCTCAATTATGTCCAGGTCCAATTACATTTGTCTTAAAAAAAAAATATGGATCAAAAATAAATCCTCTAGGTGTTGCTAAATTAAATACGGTTGCGGTAAGATTTCCAAAACATAAAATTATTAGATCAATATTAAAGAATATTAATTTTCCATTAGCAATGCCAAGTGCAAATAAGTCTACAAATGTAAGCCCAGTAACTGCCAAAGATGTATGTGATGAATTTAAAAGAAAAATTAAATTAATTATAGATGGAGGTAAATGTAAAATTGGAATTGAATCTACTGTAATTGATTTATCAAATGAGCCAAGAATTTTAAGGCCTGGTATAATCGATAAAACTACAATCGAAAAAATATTAAAAAAAAAAATGAAAAATATTAAAAATAACAAAATAGTATCTCCAGGGATGATGCAAAAACATTATTCACCAGGTATACCAGTGACAATTAATCAAAAAAAACATGATGGTAAAAGTGCATTTATATATCTAGGAGACAAATACTATAATAAGAGTAAATTTTTTAGCCTGAGTAAAAATTTTAACCTTAATGAAGCAGCTTCAAATTTATATAAAATATTTAGATTAATAAAAAAAAAGGGTTTTAAAAAAATTCAAATAGGTAAAATTCCCAATCTTCGGTCTGGTATAGCTATTAATGATAGGATAAAACGAGCATCAAATTCTTAAATGAAATTAGAGGTTAAAAATCTTATTAAAAAATTTAAAACTACAATTGCTGTAAATAATATTAGTTTAGAAATCGAAAAAAACAGCACTTTGGGCCTTCTTGGTCCTAATGGTTGTGGTAAGACAACTTCTATTGGTATGATGCTGGGCTTAATTACACCAACTAATGGTGAAATCTTAATAGATGGAATACCACTTATTTCTAAAAATAGGATTAAGCTTTTAAGTTTAATGAATTTTTGTTCTCCTTACATTGAATTACCTAAAAAACTTACAGTGATACAAAATTTAGAAGTTTATGCCAGATTATATGGAGTTAAGGAAATAAGTGATAGAATTGAAGAATTAGTTGAAGATCTCAATTTAAATAAATTTTTATATAAAAAGACAGGAGAGCTATCGTCAGGACAGAAAAACAGGGTTTCACTTGCAAAATCATTAATAAATAAACCTAAATTACTTTTTTTAGATGAGCCTACAGCAAGCCTGGATCCAGATGTTGGGGATTTTGTAAGAGAATACTTGGAGCAATATAAAAATAAAAATGAATTAACTGTATTGTTAGCTTCTCATAACATGAAAGAAGTAGAAAGGTTGTGCAATAAAATTGTTATGATGAAAGAAGGTAAAATTGTAGATAGAGGAACATGTAAAGAATTAATAAATAAACATGGTAGAGTAAATTTAGAGGATACTTTTCTTAAAATCGCGAGAGGAAAAAATGAGTTGGAATAAAATATACGCTTTAAGCCTCAGACATATATATCTAATTAAAGGATCTTTTCCAAGAATTCTTGATTTAATTTATTGGCCAACAATTCAAATTTTTCTTTGGGGATTTATCTCAAAATTTTTTACTTTAAATTCAACTTATTATGAAAATACAGTTGGTATAATTTTAAGTGCAGCAATACTTTATGACTTTTTATTTAGATCTAGTATTAGTTATAATATGATGTTCCTGGAGGAAATTTGGAGTAGAAATTTTACAAATTTATTCATTGCTCCTATAAAGATTAGTGAGATTATTTCAGCACTAACGTTTACAGCAATTTTTAGAACTTTAATTGGGTTAGTTCCAGCTGCGCTTTTAGCAATACCATTATTTGATGTTTCAATTTTTAAAATTGGTATTCCATTAATATTCTTGTTAGTTTCTCTGTATATTTTTGGTGTAACTTTAGGTCTTTTGGTAACTTCTGGTTTAATTCGTTTTGGGCCTTCTTTCGAAAATATTGCATGGGCAAGCTTGTTTTTTTTAGCTCCGTTAGGTTGCATTTATTATCCTATTGAAATATTACCTGAGTGGCTTCAATTTGTTGCGAAATTATTACCTCTAGTTCATTTATTTGAGGAAATGAGAAACATATTAGTTAATGATCTAATTAATTATTATGAAGTATTAAAAGCATGTATTATTTCTTTTATATATTTTATTGGGGGTATAGTTATTTTTTATTACTCTTATAATGGTGCAAAAGAACGTGGAACATTAATTAATATGGGGGAATAATTGCATAAATTTATAGACAAAATTAAAAGATTTGAAAGTAAGCCATTTATTATTGAAAACTTTTTGACCAAAGAGGAAGTTAGTTTATTTCAAAAACTTTACGAGGAACTCCCGATTGAAGTCAATAACAGAAGGCAAAAAATAATAAAAAAAAAATGGTCTGATGAATACAATAAAGACTTGCAAAGTACTTATATTAAAAAATTAAAAGGTGTCATATCAGATTTTCAATTGGATAACCCTAAAACAATTAATGGAGCGAAAAGCTTAGGATTATTTCAAGAGAGTTATATGCCAGTTACATTACACGTTGACACAGGATTTGATTTTAAAAAATTGATTTATAAACAAACTTTACTAGCTTTGTCAGATACAGGTGAAACTATAATCTTTAAAAATCGTTTTTATGGTTGTTCAACAACTTTTTCGATCGATCCAAAAGAACTTTCATCAAAAGGATACAATAGAAGATCCTCTGAACATTTAAAATTATATGGTAATAAAGACTTTAATAAAGAGATACATGAAAAGTATTTAGGTCATGAAGACATTAACAATCTAAAAGGTTTGGAGGTTGAAATGGTATTTAAATGGAAATTGGGGGATTTACTTGTATTTGATAGATCAAATTTACACTGTTCTTCAAATAATATTAAAAATAAAAAACTTGGTTTTACAAGTTCTACTAAAAGATTATGAAATTAATTGATTGTTTTATGTATTTTGATGAAGATCTAGTGTTAGATATTAGGCTTAATACGCTTAATGATAAAGTAAGTAAATTCATAATAGTAGAGGCAACAAAAAATCATGCTGGTGAAGATAAAAAATTAAATTTTAAAATTGAAAATTTTTCAAAATTTAAAAATAAAATTAATTATATTGTAATTGATGACTTGCCTGTAAATGTTACACCTCCAAGAAAAGGTTGGCATGAAAATCATGCAAGAGATCAATTTCAAAGAAATTCAATCGCAAAAGGTTATAAGAATTGTAGTGATGATGATTTAATAATGATATCTGATATTGATGAAATTCCAAATCCAAAAAAATTAGAAGAATTTAACATTGAAAGTAAGTATGCTTGTTTTTTACAAAAAAATTTTCAATCAAAAATAAACTTATTAAATATTAGTGATGAAGATTGGCCTGGAACTAAAATATGTAAGAAGAAGTACCTTAAATCACCTCAATGGTTAAGAGATATTAAAGTCAAAAAAAAACCTTTTTGGAAAATTTTTGAAAAAAAAATTCAACTTATTAGTAATGGTGGTTGGCACTTTAGTTTTTTAAAGAGCCCAGAGTCAATTAAAAATAAGATTATTTCATACTCACATCAAGAGTATAATAAAGAAGAATTTACAAACACTGATTTGATAAAGAAAAGAATTTCTTTGGGAGAAGATTTATTCCAAAGAAAGATTGAGTATAAAAAAGTTGAAATCGATGAATCTTTTCCTGAATATATATATAAAAATAAAGATAAGTTTAAAAGTTGGATTTTGTAAATTTGGTGCGCCGGATAGGAGTCGAACCCATAACCTCCGGAGCCGAAATCCGGCGCTCTATCCAGTTGAAGCTACCGGCGCAACATATCCAATCTAAATTAATTTATGAATAATACAATTAAATTTTCTATTGATTCAAAAAATAGTGGAAAAAGATTAGATATTTTTTTGAGAGAAAATATAAGAAATCTTACAAGATCGTACATTAAAAAACTTATAGAAAATAAAAATGTAAAACTAAACAACTCCAATCAATTATCTCCTTCAACGAAAGTTAAAAATAAAGATTCAGTTACAATAAATATTGTTCAAAATAATGAATCAGAAATTCTCCCAAAAAAAATTAAGTTAGATATTGTTTATGAAGATAGCGATATTTTAATTGTTAACAAACCTAAAGGGATGGTTGTACATCCAGGTGCAGGTAATTCTGAAAATACTTTAGTAAATGCTTTACTTTATAAATATAAAAATAAATTGTCTGACATAAATGGTTCCCTAAGACCAGGAATCGTTCACAGAATTGACAAAGAAACTAGCGGCTTACTCGTTATCGCAAAAAATAATTTTGCTCATTCAAATTTAGGTGAACAGTTTAGTAAACATTCAATCAAAAGAAAATATATTTGTTTATCTTGGGGTGTAATTAGACCCTTAAAAGGAAAAATTATTACATTAATAACAAGGGATAAAAAAAATCGACAATTAATGACTGTGAGTGATATTAGTGGAAAAAAAGCAATAACGAATTATAAAACTTTAAAAGTTTTTAATCTCAAAGATATACCTAAAATAAGTTTAATTGAATGTGAACTTGAGACTGGGAGGACGCATCAAATCAGAGTACATTTAAAATATAAAGGAATCTCGTTACTAGGAGATAAACAATACGGAAAAAAAAATATTAAATTTAAAAAGATAAATAATGAATTTTTTGAAAAGTTAAACAGATTATCTGGCCAAGCACTTCATGCACAAACACTGGAATTTGAACATCCTAAAACAAAAAAATGGGTAAGTTTTAATTCTAAATTACCAGAAGGGTTTAAAAATATATTGAATTTTCTTGAAAATTTAAGCAGTTGAAATAATAAAATTAATATATAAATAAAAAATATGAGTGAAAAAAATCAAATCTCTAACCTGCCTGTTCCATCGATTGGTGGTTTATCGATCTATTTAGCTCAAATAAAAAAATTTCCAATGCTCGATGCGGAGGAAGAATATATGTTGGCAAAAAACTGGAAAGAAAACGGCAACTTAAAAGCTGCGCATAAGTTAGTAACAAGTCATTTACGATTAGTAGCAAAGATTGCAATGGGTTATAGAGGTTACGGTCTTCCAGTAAATGAATTGATTTCAGAGGGTAACTTAGGCTTGATGCAAGCGGTAAAAAAATTTGACCCCGATAAAGGATTTAGACTCGCAACATATGCTATGTGGTGGATAAAAGCTGCTATCCAAGAATATGTATTAAGATCATGGAGCTTAGTAAAAATGGGAACTACTACGGCCCAAAAGAAACTTTTTTTTAATCTTAAAAAACTTAAAAATCAGATTGCACCTGGTCAAGATGGAGATTTAAAAGACGAGCAAGTTAATGAGATATCAAAAAGGTTAGATGTTGATTCACATGAAGTCATAAATATGAATAGAAGAATGATGGGTCACGAAAAATCTTTAAATGATCCAATCAAAAATGGTGAGACTGATGAATGGCAGGATTGGTTGGTTGATGATAGTCTTGATCAAGAATTAATTATTTCTCAAAAACAAGAATACGATGATAAGAAAGAACTATTAGAAAATGCAATGAAAATTTTAAATGATAGAGAAAAAGAAATTATTGTTGCTAGAAGACTTTCGGAGAGTCCAAAAACATTAGAAGAATTAAGTAAAAAATACAAGATTAGTAGAGAAAGAATAAGACAAATTGAAACTAAAGCTTTTGAAAAATTACAAAAATCTATGATCAATGCGAGTAAGTCAAAAAATTTACTTCCCGCAAATTAATTTTTAAAAGGATCTTCAACTAAAATTGTATCATCTCTTTCGGGGCTTGTTGATATACTAGATATTCTAGCTTGAATAAAATCTTCCAATGCATGAATATATTTTTTGGCATTGTCTGGTAGGTCTTTAAGATTTCTAATTCCTTTTGTTTGCGATTTCCAGCCAGGGAAAGTTTTGTAAATTGGTTTAATATTAAATTGATCTTCTGATGCTGCAGGTAAATAATCAAGTTTTTTTCCATTTAATTCATACCCCACACATATTTTGATTTCTTCCAACTCATCTAGCACATCTAATTTAGTTAATGCTATTCCATCAATTCCTGAAATTTTGATAGTCTGTTTTACTAAAACCCCATCAAACCAACCACATCTTCTTTTTCTTGATGTTACTGTACCAAACTCTTTACCTCTTCTACCTAAGCTGTCACCTATCTCATCATCTAACTCAGTTGGAAATGGGCCGCTACCTACTCTTGTCGTATAAGCTTTAGTTATTCCTAAAATATAATGAATTTTATTTGGGCCTGACCCTGAGCCAGTAGCTGCCATTGCAGGCACAGTATTTGAAGATGTAACATAAGGGTAGGTCCCGTGATCAACATCCAGCAAAATACCCTGAGCTCCTTCGAATAATATTTTTTTTCTCTCATTGATGAATTGATCAAGTTTTAGCCAAACAGGTTGTGCAAACTTTAATATATTAGGAGCTATACTTAACAACTCTTTTTTAAGCACATCTTTTTCATATATCTTTTTATTCAAACCTTTTCTAATTGCATTATGATGTAATAAAACATTTTCTAATCTTTTATCCAAGTTTCTCTCAGATCTTAAATCCATAACTCTAATTGACCTTCTTCCGACTTTATCCTCATAACACGGTCCGATACCTCTTCTAGTGGTTCCTATTTTTCCTTTGCCAGCAGCATCTTCTCTTATCTCATCCATTTCTTGGTGAAAAGGAAGAATAAGAGATGCAGATTCAGAAATCATGAAATTTTCAGGAGTAACATCTACACCTTGTTTTTTTATTTCTTCTATTTCACTTAAAAGAGCCCATGGATCAATCACAACTCCATTTCCGAGTATTGAAATTTTTCCTTTTCTAACAATACCTGATGGTAATAATCTTAATTTGAATACTTTTTTATCAATAACTAAAGTATGTCCGGCGTTATGACCACCTTGAAATCTTACTACTACGTCAGCTTCACTAGAAAGCCAATCGACTATTTTTCCTTTTCCCTCATCTCCCCATTGTGAACCTACTACAACTACATTTTTCATTATTTGAATTTTTTTTTAATTTTAAATGAATTTAAGTGATTGATCGGACCGTTCCCTTTTCCTAAATTTAAATTTGATCTTATTGCCTCATTAACATATTTAATTCCATACTCACAAGATTTAATCAAATCTTTTCCACATGATAAATATGTTGCTATTGCAGAAGATAATGTGCAACCGGTACCATGAGTATTTTTTGATCTATACTTTTTACTACTAAATATCTTAATATTTTTTTTATTTAAGAAAATATCATAAATTTTATTAGATTTTAAATGTCCGCCTTTTATCAAAACATTTTTAGCTCCTAAGTTGATTAAGATTTTACCAGCTTTAATCATATCTCTAGTAGAATTTATTTTTGTTTTAGTTAAAATTTCAGCTTCTGGAATGTTTGGTGTTATTAATAAAATATTCCTCATTAATTTATTTTTAATATAAATTATTGCTGCACTATTTATTAGTTTTGCTCCACCTTTAGCAACCATTACTGGATCAAGGATTATCTTTTTAGTTTTAATTTTTTTAAGAGATTTTATCACGAATTTAATTACATCTTTTGAATGTAACATACCTATTTTCACAACATCAGGCCTAATATCTTTTGCAGAAAAATCAATTTGACGAGAGATTTCTTTTGGTTGTATTGAAGTAATTGATTTTACTCCTGTGGTATTTTGAGCGGTGACAGCTGTAATAGCAGTCATGGCGTATCCCCCAAGTGATGTAACAGTTTTAATATCTGCTTGAATGCCTGCGCCGCCAGAGGAGTCGGAACCAGCAATAATTAAAATTTTTGATTTAGGTTTCATTATTAATGAATTGTTTTTTTAACCATAGCGATACATTTATTCATTAAAGAAATATCAAATGACTCACACATTATTCTAATTTTGGGTTCGGTTCCCGAAGGTCTTACTAATAATCTTCCATTGTTTTTAATTAATTCGTTGGCTTTTTTAATAGCTTTTTT
The DNA here is from genome assembly GCA_902590625.1 of uncultured Pelagibacteraceae bacterium. Lineage (GTDB taxonomy): Bacteria > Pseudomonadota > Alphaproteobacteria > Pelagibacterales > Pelagibacteraceae > Pelagilacustribacter. The sequence continues at coordinate 60,046 of CACIXL010000003.1, forward strand.
GCATTTAATTGAGTTTATAACATCCTTATTTTTAACTTTTATATTTAAAAGTTTTTGAGGAACTGGCTTATATACCTTAAATACTTTACTAGCTAGTTTTCCTTTTCTTAATGCAAATAATGTTTCCAAAGCAACCAACAAGCCATCACCTGTAGTAGCAAATTTGCCTAGAATTATATGTCCTGATTGTTCGCCACCCAAATTATAGTTATATTTTCTCATCATTTCTTTTACATATCTGTCCCCTACTTTTGATCTTTTAAAATTGATTTTCTCATTAAAAAAAAACTTTTCTAAACCATAATTAGACATTAATGTTCCAACTACTCCACCTTTCAAAATTTTTTTTCTTTTCCATCTTTTTGCAATCATTGCGATTATTTGATCACCATCAATTATTTGTGCTTTCTCATCACACATAATTACTCTATCTGCGTCACCATCTAGAGCAATACCTATATCTGCCCTAAATTTTCTAACGTATTTTCTTAAAATTTCTGGAAATGTTGATCCACAATTGTAGTTGATATTCAAGCCATTAGGTTTGACGCCAGTCGAGAAAACTTTTGCACCTAAATCAGAGAGTATTCTAGGTGCAGATTTATATCCGGCTCCATTAGCGCAATCTAAAACTATACGCATACCTCTAAGACTAAAATTATCTGGAAAATTATTCCTTAAAATATCAATATATCTTTTGTTTCCATCTTCTAATCTTTTTACTCTACCTAATGATTTTGATTCTGATAAATGATTTGTAGTTTTTGTATCAATTAAGTTTTCAATCTTTTTTTCAATCTTATCAGATAATTTCATTCCATCCGGCCCAAATAACTTTAAACCATTATCATGAAAGGGATTATGTGATGCAGTAATCATTATCCCAAGATTAGCTTTCATTTTTTTAGTCAACATTGCTAAGCCATTTGTTGGTAAAGGTCCTAATGTGAAAATGTGCATTCCTGCAGAGGCTAAACCAGATACTAAAGCTGGTTCAAGAGTATATCCGGATAATCTAGTATCTTTTGCAATAATTGCTACTTGTTTCTTTTTTTTTAAATTCTTAAAATAAGTTCCCGCTGCTAAACCGAATTTAAAAAATTTTTCACCATTAATGTTACCAATATTGACTGTTCCTCTTATTCCATCAGTACCAAAATATTTTTTTTTCATTTATTTAATAAAGTTTCAAATACCAAAAGTCCTTGTTTTACTTCTTCAACATTATGTACCCTAAATATTTTAATTCCCTGAGAAAAAGAAAAAATAATTGATGACAAAGTTCCGCCGATTCTTTCTTTCGTATCATATTTTCCAGAAATTTGACTTATAAATCTTTTTCTAGATGTCCCAATTAATATAGGAAAACCAAGTGAATGAAATAAAGAAATCTTACTCAATATCATCAAATTATGTTTCAAGTTTTTTCCAAAACCTATACCGGGATCTAGTATTAATTTTTTATGATATTTCTGTTTTTTAAATTTTATAATTTCATTCTCAAAAAAATCATATATGTCGATCAAAACATGACGGTATTTTGGATTTGTTTGCATAGTTTGAGGGGTTCCTTGCATGTGATGAATTATTTTCCAAAGATCTTTATTTTTAATAGTTTTTAGAGAGTTAGGATCAAATTTAAAACATGATACATCGTTAACTATATCCACACCATTATTTATTGAAAAATTCATTACTAAAGACTTTCTTGTATCAATTGAAAATAAAGTTTTAGGAAATTTTTTTTTAAATTTTTCTACTACCTTTCTGACTCTTCTTAGTTCATCTTTTTGAGAGATAATCTTCGATCCAGGTCTAGTTGACTCTCCGCCGATATCAATAATATCAGCTCCAGCTTTTTTCATTTCTTTAATTCTTTGAAAGGCTGTTTTGAGGGAATTAAATTTACCCCCATCAGAAAAACTATCGGGCGTCATATTTAAAACTCCCATAATAATGTGACTCTTTTTTTTTAAAAAATATCTTTTTGCTGTTATTTTTTTCAAATCTTGCAATATTTTTTTTTTTATATTTGAAGATAATTTTTTTATTTTTTTGATGTCTATTATTTTAGAATCAATTTTCTGATTTTCTTTGATGAAAATTTCAACTTGATTAAATGAAATTGATTTTTCCCCACAAAGAGGTAGCGACAATTTTTTTTTGACTAGCTTTCTTGACTCAGAGCCATAAAAAAAATTACACGCACGAGTGTAATATTTTTTCATGTTTTAAATAGCTGGCTTAGGTTTTAATCCTAGTGATCCAAGAGCAGAAGACGCTTTTCCATCATCCTCTTTATCGTCTTTAAACGATCTTGTTGGTTTAATATCTTTTAAAATTAAGTCTCTGATTTCATCTCCTGAAAGTGTTTCGTAAATAAGTAACGCCTTAGCTATCTTATGTAAATCATCAATTTTTTCTGTCAGGACTTTTCTTGCTCGTTCATATCCTTTGTCGACAATTTTCTTTACTTCAGCGTCAATTTTTTTTGCAGTTTCTTCGGACATGTTTTGTTGTTTTGTAACAGATCTACCTAAGAAAACTTCTTCCTCATTTTCTCCGTATGCAATTGTTCCTAGTTCTGTGCTCATTCCATATTTTGTAACCATATTTTTTGCCATCTTAGTCACCATATCTATATCTGATGATGCTCCAGATGTGACTTTATCGTGTCCAAAAATTATTTCTTCTGCAATTCTTCCACCCATTGCCACTGCAATATCAGCGTGCATTTTTTCTCTAGTAACTGAAAGTTGATCTCTTTCTGGTAATCTCATCACCATACCTAAAGCTCTACCTCTTGGAATTATAGTTGCCTTGTGAATAGGGTCAGAAGCTTTTTCATTTAGAGCTACAATTGCGTGTCCACCTTCATGATAAGCAGTAAGTTTTTTTTCATCTTCGGACATTACCATAGATCTTCTTTCAGCACCCATCATAACTTTGTCTTTTGCTTCCTCAATATCAGACATTGTTACAACTCTTTTATTTTTTCTTGCCGCAAGTAAAGCTGACTCATTAATTAAATTTGCTAAATCTGCGCCGGAAAAGCCTGGTGTTCCCCGTGCAATCGTTCTCAATTTTACGTCTGGACCAGTACTAATTTTTTTAACATGTACTTTTAAAATTGCTTCTCTACCAATTATATCTGGATTGCCAACTACTACTTGCCTATCAAATCTTCCGGGCCTTAATAAAGCCGGATCGAGCACATCTGGCCTATTAGTAGCGGCAATTAAAATAATTCCTTCATTAGTATCAAAACCATCCATCTCTACAAGTAATTGGTTAAGAGTCTGTTCTCTTTCATCATTCCCTCCACCTAATCCTGCGCCTCTGCTTCTTCCAACAGCGTCTATTTCATCTATAAATATTATACATGGAGAGTGTTTTTTTCCTTGTTCAAACATATCTCTAACTCTTGATGCACCAACACCAACAAACATTTCCACAAAGTCAGATCCAGAGATAGAAAAAAATGGAACATTAGCCTCTCCTGCAATAGCTTTAGCTAACAATGTTTTTCCAGTACCTGGAGGACCAATTAATAATGCTCCTTTAGGAATTTTTCCACCTAACCTGCTAAATTTTTTTGGATCTTTTAGAAACTCAACTATTTCTTCTACTTCTTCTTTAGCTTCTTCAACACCTGCAACATCATTGAACGTTACCTTTCCTTGAGCCTCATTTAATAGTTTAGCTTTTGACCTTCCGAATCCCATGGCTCCACCTTTGCCACCTTGCATTTGCCGCATGAAAAATATCCATACGCCGATAAGTAAAAGCATGGGAAACCAAGATAACAAAATACCTAAAAGTGATGGCATTTTATCTTCCTGAGGCGATGCTAAAATACTTACTCCTTTTGAAGAAAGTTTTTCAACTAATTCAGGATAATTTGGAGAATATGTTTTAAATCTATTGCCATCAGCTAAAACTCCAGAAATATTATTACCTTGAATTTGTACCTCAACAACTCTACCAGCATCAACCTCGTTTAAAAAATTTGAAAAAGGTAAGGCGTTTTTTTCTGAATTAATTTTATTTGGGTCTTGAAACATATTAAATAGCCCCACTGAAAGCAGAACTATGATTACCCACATTATTAAGTTTTTAGCATTCATATATCTTTTAAATAATCATTAATTTGTATTTAACAAGTATATTTTAAATTTTAGTAAGTTGTAAATAAGACAAAAAGCATCTAATTTACCCCCAATTTTTCATCTTTCAGACATAAATTGAAGCTTTTCTTATAAAATATACACCCGCCTAAGGTTGATCTCTTAAAGTTCACTCGGTTAAGATTTAGTAATAAATTTTCAATCTTTTTTGATCTTAGGTCATAATAATTTTTTTTTATTGTCTTTATTGATTCATTCACAACTGCAATTTTTATATCCTTATCAAGTTTTTTAAATTTTTCAAAATTAATTAAAACCTCATTATTTTTTTTCATAATTAAATTTTTAAATACTTTGTTAAAATATCTCTCAAGTGTTGATTTACTAGAAGATAAATTCTGTATTGATCTAAAAATCTGGTCGTATTTTATGCCACTTTTTTCTAGAGGTTTTTTTAATCTTCTGATTTTGCTTCTCAAATATTTCTTATCTTTATTCGAAGGATCTTTTATATATTTGCCAAAAATATCTTTTGAGATTTTAATTAAGAATTTTTTTTTTACACCAAGTAATGGTCTGCATAATTTCACTTTAGGGCTTATCTTGTTAATTGGCTTCATTGCCGCTAAACCCTTTAAACCGCTTCCTCTTGAAAGTCTTATAAAAAAAGTTTCGACTTGATCCTCAAAATTGTGAGCTGTCATAATAGTGCTAATCTTATATTTTTTACAATAATTTAATAAAATTTCATATCTAAGATTTCTAGCTTCAGCTTGTATATTTTTTTTGATTTTGATTTTGTTTAAAATAATCTTTAAATAAATTTTTTTTCTTTTTAAAATATTTTTAACTTTTTTTGCCTCTTTGTTAGAATCTTTTCTGATATTATGATCGACAAGAACATAGTGAAATTTAGTCTTTGTTTGATGTGAATACGCCTTTGTAAGCGCGGTTAGAGCCAAGCTATCTGGGCCGCCCGAAACTGCTACTAAATATTCTTTTTTATTTAATGAGTCTAATGTGAATTTAAAATTATTAAAAATTTTGGATAAATCTTGGATATCCTTAAAACCTTTTTTAAGATTTACACTTGAATTTTTTTTGTTCATACTGTGCTTTTTGTAACACAGACTTACTAGCTTTTGGGTATTCTTTTTTTAATCCTGAAATCATTTTACATCCTTGATCTTTTTCTCCAAGTTGAACCATTGTAATTCCTAATTTTAAAAGGTTATCAGGTGCTTTATTGCTTTTTGGATAGTTCTGGTATCCATCAAGATAAGCAGTTGCTGCATCAGAGTATAATTGTCTTATTCTAAAAGTCTCACCATACCAATATTGAGCACTGCCTGCTAAATCATGATCTTTGTTTTTATCAATAAATTCTTTTAAAGCAAATTCTGCAGTTTCGTAATCTCCAATTTTCATAAAGCTTACAGCAAATTCATATTGGTCCTTAACAGGTTTGTTTGGAAGTAAAGACTCTCTTTTTTCAGGTTCTTCAGTAATTACAGTTTTAGCGCTTTCAACAGAGTTAATTGATTGCTCTTTTGGTAAGTTTTTAGTTTGGTATCCTGGTGTAGCTCCAAAATCTTGAGGTTTAGCAGATCCTGGTAAATATTTTTGATTGTTTGCCTTTAAGGGTTTTTCTGTTCCATTTTCCAAATCAGAAAATCTAAGTTGTGTATCAGATTGTATTTTAGTAACACGAGTTGATAATTTGTCTAGTTTGAAATTTACTTCTTCAAATTTATTTGTGAGTTCTCTGAATTGATCTTCGATTTCATTTAATTTTAAAAGATGTTTAGTCATAATATCTTCGTTCAACCCATCTGAGTTTATGGAGCCAGATGATTTTAATGTTACATCTGATTTTTGATAAACTGCTTTTTCTAATGTTTTAAGATCTTTTGTAATAACTTGAATTTGATCTGAAATAGCTTTTAAGTAAATTTCTTCTTCTTCAGCAACAATTGAACTAAAATTTAAGATAAAAATTATTAATAGTAAATTTTTAAGGTTCTTGAACATAGTCAATTATTAATTTGATATAATGGCAAAAAAAAGACCCCTTAATTGGTTTAATCAAGGGGTCTTAATATTAATAAATAAATATTAATTTACTTTAACTGTAACAGATCTTCTGTTTTGCGACCAAGCTAAAGGTGTTGAAGCTGGATTTACAGGTTTTTCTTTACCGTAACTGATTACAGAAATTCTTTTTCCAGAAATTCCATAAGTCATTAAGTAATCTCTAGCAGCGTTAGCTCTTCTTTCACCTAATGCCAAATTGTATTCTCTAGTTCCTCTCTCATCAGCATGACCTTCGATAGTCACGTTAAGATTTTTATTTTTTCTTAAGTAAGTAGCTTGCTTTCTTAAAGTAGCTCTAGATGCTGTTGTTAATGAAGACTTGTTAGTAGCAAAAAATACTCTATCAGGAACTCCGGATGCTAAATATTCAACTGTTTCTTTTCCAGTGTATACGTCGCCATCAATATTGCCTGATTTTTTTGCCGTAGAACATGCACTTAAAATTAAAGTAGCAAAGATTACTAATAATATATTTTTTAAATTCTTATTAAACATCATTTTTTCCCCTAGGTTTTAACTGTTTTATTTCAAATTATTTAATATTATTCAAGTGTATTTTACATAAAATACAACCTTATTTAGATAAAAGAGAGGACCAAGATGGGTCTGAGGCATCTGTCTCAGTTTTTAGCCTTCTTTCGTTATAACCAGTTATATCAATAGACCATAATTTTGCAGAAAATCCCTCACCTCTAGAACCAGATTTAGTCTCTCTGTAAAAAACTAAAACCCTGCCATTTGGTGACCAAGATGGAGCCTCTTGGTAAAAATTTTCAGTTAATAATCTCTCACCGGTTCCATCTGTTCTCATTACACCAATATAAAATTTTCCCTTTCTCATTTTTGTGAATGCAATTAAATCACCTCTAGGTGACCAAACTGGAGTTCCATAAATTCCATTTCCAAATGTAATTCTTTTTACACCACTACCATCACTACGCATTACATAAATTTGTTGTAAACCGCTTCTATCTGAATTGAATGCAATAAATTTCCCATCAGGAGAAAATGAAGGTGAAGTATCGATTGAAGAATGATCAGTAATTCTTTCTACAACTCTTGACTCAAGGTCCATCGTATATATGTCAGAATTACCCTCTTTTGCGAAACTCATTACAATTTTTTTTCCATCTGGCGAAAACCTTGGAGCAAAAGTCATTCCAGGAAAATTACCTACTACTTCTTGTGTGCCAGTCTCTATATCGAGCAAATAAACTCTTGGCATGTTTCTAAAGTAAGACATATATGTGACCATTTGATTTGTTGGGTTAAATCTTGGAGTTAAAACCAGCTCATTGCCTAGTGTTAAATATTTTGTATTGGCTCCATCTTGATCCATGATAGCTAATTTTTTAATTCTTTGATTTTTAGGACCGCTTTCCGCAACATAAATTACTCTGGTATCAAAATAACCCTCTTCACCTGTTAGTCTCTCGTAAATTTTATCTGAAATTATATGAGATACTCTTCTCCAATTAGAAGGTGTAGTCGTAAAAGCAAGAGCAGTCATCTCTTTGGCAGCAGCTAAATCCCAAAGTCTAAACTCAACTTTTAATTTGCCATCTTTAACTAAAAGTTTTCCAGTTACCAAAGCTTGCGCTTTAATTAATCTCCAGTCCTCAAATCTTGGTTTGAGATGAGCAATATCTGGTTTTTGAACAAAGGCCTCTTTTTTGAGTGGATTAAATAATCCTGTTCCTCTAAAATTATTCTCTATTATATATGAAATGTTATCACCTAATTCTTTGATTTTTAGACCTTCAAAATTTTCAGATTTAATATCTACGTGTAAGGGTGAAATAGCAATTGGTAAAGGATCAAGATTTCCTCTAGTTATATCGATCTCTATAAGTGCGTGTGATTTGTTAAATAAAAAAATATTTAATAAGAATATAATAAGAATTTTTTTCATTCTAACCTTTAAGCATTTCAGTTGGATTAAAATTTAATTGAAGTTCTTTCCATTTTTCATAACCTGTAGGAGGAACTTTAAGTGGTTGACATAGTCTCACTGCTCTCAAAGCGCTCTCTGCTAAAACTTTGTAAAATTTTTGTCCCGGTTTATTCATTCGTTGATGGTCTAAAATTTCTGATTTCATGATAGTACCATCTTTTTTTAATTGTAGTTTTATTCGTACAAGTAAATTTTCATCATATGGTAATCCTAAAGGCACACTCCAACAACCGAATATTTGGGCCCTTAAGGCATCTTCTTGAGATAATGTAAGTCCGGTTGCAAATGAATTTTTCTTACTACTTTGTGTAACTTTATCATCCTTTTGTTTTTTAACTGCCTCTTCTTCTTTAGCTTTATCAATTAAAGCTGCTATTTGATTAGTATCTACGATTTCTTTTTTCTCAAATTCCGAAGATTGTCTTATTTCAGGTTTTATTTCCTCCGGATTTTGTTTTTTTTTAACAATTTGTTTTTCCTCTTTTTTTTCATTTGGAAGAGGAATTCTGTCAGGTTTTTCTTTTGCTTTCGCAGTTGGTGGTGCTTGCTCTGAGACCAATCTCTCTTTCTCTTTTTTTTTTGTTTCTTCAATAATTTTTCTTGCTTTGGGTGCATAAGGAATACTAGTTTTGTCTGTAATTTGAATTAGTTCTACTGAAACTATTGGCGGTAAATCAATTGGCTCTCTAAGCATAAAGGGTAAACTTAAAATTGTTAATAAAATCATTATGGAATGAAAAGTTAATGAATAAATTAAACTTCTTATCATGATTCATCCTAGTTTTTATAAGGCTCAGATATAAGAGCAACTTTAGAGAAACCAGCTCCAGAAAGTGTTCCCATAACTTCTAAAACTCTTCCATAATTAATGTTTTTGTCTCCTCTTACATATATTCTTGTGTCTGTTCTATTTTTTGCAATTGCCAGTAATTTTGGTATCATTTTCTGATAAGTAACCTGGTGTTCTTGAATATAAATTTCACCTTTAGAATTTATACTTAATGTTAGAGGTTCTTGATCGTCTGGTAAGGAGTCTGCCGCAGACTCGGGTAAATCAACTTGCACACCGACTGTTAACAAAGGTGCTGTCACCATAAAAATAATAAGAAGAACCAACATTACGTCAACAAAAGGGGTAACATTTATTTCGCTCATTGGTTCTTTTTTTGAGCGTCTAAAATTAAAAGCCATTATTAAATTATTGATAAAAATCTTTTAGAAAAGTTATCTATTTTAGAAAAATATCTTTGGGAGTCGCTATTAAATTTATTGTATGCCACCACAGCCGGTATTGCTGCTAATAAACCTAATGCTGTTGCAAATAAAGCTTCGGCTATACCTGGAGCCACTATTGCCAAACTGGTATTTCTTGAGATTGCTATAGATTGAAATGAATTCATTATTCCCCAAACTGTACCAAATAATCCTATAAAAGGTGCGGTAGATCCAATTGTTGCTAGAAATGTGAAATTCTTTTCAACTTTTTTCATTTCATCGTCAGTAGCTATTTCTAAAATTTTACTTACTCTTGCTGCCTGTACTGCTGATGACTGTCTTTTTGTTTTCATTAATTCTGTCATAGCTGTTTTAAATATGAGTATTACGGGATCTTTTGAATTTGCTGGAAGACTATTGTTGAAGCTTTCTGCTGATTTAGCTTTCCAAAATTTTTTTTCAAAATCTACTATGGATTTATTAATATTTTTGAACAATTTGAATTTATCGAAAATTAACGCCCATGAAAAAATTGATGAAGCTATTAATAAAATTATAACAAATTTTACTACAAAGTCGGCTCTTAAAAATAGTTTCCATAAAGAAAAGTCGGTCGCTCCTCCTAATCCAACTACTTGTGATGCGATGTCTTGTTCCATAATGATTAATTACTTTTAGATTGTGTCATGAATTTGGCGCTATTAACTAATTTGGGTTTAATTTTCTTCTACTGATCTTGTTTCGCTAAAAAATCTTGCAATCAATATAGCATCAGATTTATTGACATCTTTTTTTTTAGCCAACTGATTTGACAATTTAGGATACATTTCTATTGCTTTTGTTCTACTAGAGTCTTTAGAAGAGTTAATAAGTTCAAAATGTTTTTTCCATTTTGATGGTCTCACAAAAAAAAATTGGCAAATCAAGAGCAGCACAAATACCTTTAATCGCACCAAAGGTTTGTCCAAAATTAAACATGCTGGTAACACCTTGACCGGGCATGGCGTTAACTTGCTCAACAACTACTGCTACTTCATCGCTAGTGATTATATTTTCTTTTAATAAGCTTACAAGAAGTGCACTATTTAATTGTCTCTTATTTTTTTTTCCCTCTGACATCACTGGTATATCAAATATATTTAAAACTTTATTATTCTCTAATATTGCAATAGCTCCGCTCAAACCAGGGTCTATTCCTATAATTTTCATAAATTAAAGTTTTCTAGGTTAGCGTTTGTAAAGATTTTTTGAACATCATCTAACTCCTCCAAAGCAGTCAAAACTTCAAACAACTCTTCCGTCTTGTCTTTAGCTAAATCTATACAGTTAAGAGGCCTCCATTCTATCGAAGAATAAATGGGTGTTTTAATTTTTCTTTCTAATTCTGTTTTTATTTTATAAAAATCTTCTTTTTTAGTTATTATTTCAAATATATTCTCAAGATTATTACAATCTTTTGCTCCAGCATTAATTGCTACATCAAATATCTCATCTTCTTTAATCTCGTTTTTCTCAATATGAATTACACCACAATTTGAAAACAGATGAGAGGTTGATCCTGTTTCCCCCAATCTTCCTCCTTTTTTTTGTAATACTGTTCTTATACTAGATGCAGATCTGTTTTTGTTATCTGTAAGAGTTTCAACTATCAAAGCGATGTTAGAAGGTCCAAATCCCTCATACCTTAAACTCTCATAATTTTTATCTCCACTCATTTCTGACTTGCTGATTGCTCTTAAAATATTATCTTTAGGCATATTAGCTTGTTTCGCAGCCTGAACAGCTGTTCTTAATCTTGGATTCATATCAGGGTCTTTATCTCCTAACTTAGCGGCAACAGTTATTTCTCTTGATAATTTAGAAAAGATTTTAGATCTCTCTTTATCAGCTCTACCTTTTTTATGTTTAATCCCTGCCCAGTGTGAATGCCCTGCCATGATTAATTAGCTAAACTACCCCCGTAAATTAATCTAGTGATTTTTTTTGCCAAACCCGTCTCAAAATCTGTTTCAACAATCACTCCTGACAAAGTTCCCTCTCCTTCTGCAGGAAAATGGCTTACAGCATCTTTATCTTTAAAAAATCTTTTTATTGAGTTTTCTTTATTCATTCCAATTACAGAATTATAGTCTCCACACATACCAATGTCCGTTTGATAAGCTGTTCCTCCTTCTAGTATACGAGTATCAGCAGTTGGTACATGAGTGTGTGTCCCTACGACACAAGTAGCTTGACCATCAAAAAAATGACCAGCCGCCATTTTTTCACTAGTGATTTCACCGTGAAAGTCTACAATTAAAAAATCGACATCTATTTTCAATTTCATTTTATTACGAATTTCTTTAGCTTTTTTAAAAACATCTTCTGTTTTTCTCATAAAAACATTACCCATTAAATTTATAACACCAACTTTAAATTCTTTATGTTTAGAAAAGTATACGTTATATCCTTTTCCTGGAGATCCAGCTGCAAGATTTGCAGGTCTCAAGAGTCTGTTTTCTTTTTCTATTAAGTATATTGTTTCTTTTTTGTCCCATATATGATTTCCAGATGTAATAACGTCGACACCAGCTCTAAAAAAATCATCTGTTATATCTTGAGTAATTCCCTTGCCATCATCTGAAGCATTCTCACCATTAACAATTACGAAATCAATTTTATTTTTTTTAATTACATCGGGCAGTTTATTAGATAATACTTTTCTACCAGAAACTCCCATAACATCTCCCAAAATTAGCAGGTTCATTAATAAATACCTTTTTCTGTGATAATAAAATCTAATTTAACATCTTTTTTGTTGATCGGAAGTTTATGATGTTTTTGAAATGAAAAAGCAATACCAACAGTCAAAATATTCTTAAATAGTTTAAGGTGTTTATTGAGATATCGATCGTAAAATCCTTTTCCATAACCCAGTCTGTATTTTTTTTTAT